>JBBQBW010000277.1:0-4613 GCA_038318025.1 Burkholderiales bacterium
GGGTGGAAGCGCGCATCTCCGCCTCGGGCAACGCAGCACCGCAGCCCGGCGACCTCGTCGGCACCAGCGCGGTGGTCAAGCCGGGCGCGCGCGACATCGCGATCGTGGTGGACAAGGTCCTGCCATGAGCGCCATCGAGGCCCGCGGCCTCACCTGCCGCCGCGGCCTGGCGACCCTGTTCCGCGACCTGGGCTTCCGCGTGGACGCCGGCGAGTGCCTCGCGGTGCGCGGCGCCAACGGCAGCGGCAAGACCACACTCCTGCGGTGCGTGGCGGGCCTCACGCGGCCAGAATCGGGCACGGTCGCGCGCGATGGCGCGCTGCTCTACGCGGGCCATCTCGCGGGCATCAAGGACGATCTCACCGCGGAGGAGAACCTGCGCTATTCGCTCGCGCTGCGCGGCGTGCCGGCCGTCGCCGAGGCGACCGGCGCGGCGCTGGCCGAGGCGGGGCTCGCGGCGCGGCGGCAGGTGCCGGCGCGCCGCCTGTCGGCAGGCCAGCGACAGCGCATCGGCCTCGCGAGACTCATGCTGGACCCCGCGCCGCTGTGGATCCTCGACGAGCCACTCACCGCGCTCGACGACGCGGGCCAGGCGCTCTTCGCCCGGATGATGGCGCGCCACCTCGAGGCAGGGGGCCTGGCGCTGGTCGCCACCCACCACGATCTCGCCGCGCGCACGCGCGCCCTCACGCTCGCGTCATGAGCGCCGCCCTCGCCCGCCCCGTCGCCGTGCTCCCCGAAGGCTCCTTCGGCGCCGGCTTCGCGTGGGCCTTCGGGCGCGACCTGGCACTCGCCTGGCGCCACCCCGGCGAGACGATGCTGGTGATCGCGTTCTTCGTGCTCGTAGCCGCCCTCTTCCCACTGGGGATCGGCGCCGAGCCGCAGCTGCTCGCGCGCGTGGGCCCGGGGGTGATCTGGGTCTGCGCGTTGCTCGCCTCCTTCCTCGCGCTCCCCACGCTCTTCGCCGCCGACTACGCCGATGGCGCGCTGGAGCAGATGGCGCTCTCGCCGCACCCGGCGCCGGGTTGGGTCGCGGGCAAGGTCGCCGCGCACTGGGTGGCCACGGGTCTGCCGCTCACCGGGCTCTCGCCGCTGCTGGGACTGCAGTTCGGCCTCGAGCCCGATACCCTCGCGACGCTGGCGCTCGCGCTCGCCCTCGGCACGCCGATCCTATCGCTGCTGGGAGCCGCGTGCGCCGCGCTCACGCTGGGCGCCCGGGGCGGCGGCATGCTGCTCGCCCTCCTCGCGCTGCCGCTGTTCGTCCCGGTGCTGATCTTCGGCGCGGGAGCCGCCGAAGCCCAGGCCGCGGGGCTCACGACAGCGCCGTATCTCTCGCTCCTCGGCGCGGGTCTCATCATCGCCGCGCTGGGCGTGCCGCCCGCGGCAAGCCTCGCGGTGCGCATCGCGCTGGACTGACATGAACTGGTTCTATTTCTCCTCGCCCGCCACGTTCTACCGCCTCGCCGGAGCCGGGGTGCCGTGGTTCTTCGCCGCCGCCGCGATCCTCGCCGCCGCCGGGCTCTACACCGGCCTGGTGGCCGCCCCCACCGACGCGCAGCAGGGCGAGGTATACCGCGTGATCTTCATCCACGTCCCCGCCGCGTGGATGTCGATGTTCCTTTACTTCGTGATGGCGTGCTGGGGGGCGGCGGCCCTGGTCTTCAACACCCGGCTGTCGGCGATGATGGCGCGCGCCATCGCCCCCACGGGCGCGATGTTCACTTTCGTGGCACTCTGGACCGGCGCCTTCTGGGGCAAACCCACCTGGGGCACCTATTGGGCGTGGGACGCGCGCATGACTTCCGAGCTGCTGCTGCTGTTCCTCTACGGCGGGTTCATGGCGCTCGCCAACGCCTTCGAGGATCCGCGCCGGGGCGACCGCGCGGCGGCGCTGCTCGCGTTGATCGGGCTCGTGAACCTGCCGATCATCTACTTTTCGGTGCAGTGGTGGAACACGCTGCACCAGGGCTCGAGCGTGTCCTTCAAGGGCACCTCGATGCATGTCACCATGCTCGCCGGGATGCTGCTGATGGCGCTCGCCGCATGGATGTACGCCATCGGCGCCGCGCTGACGCGTGTGCGCACCCTCATCATCGAACGGGAGCGCCGCACCGCATGGGTGCGCGCAATGCGCAAATGAGCCACCAATACTTTCTCTGGATGTCGTACGGCGCCGCATTCGCGGCGATCGGGCTGGAGCTGGCGCTCCTGGCGCTGGGGCGCTCACGCGCGCGCAGGTTGATCGACGAGGAGCGCGACCTTGAAGCCCAGGACTAGGCGCGCCCTCTGGATCGCGGGCGGTGTGGCCGCCCTCGGCGTCGCGGTGGCGCTGGTGCTGAACGCCTTCCAGTCGAACCTGGTGTTCTTTTTCACACCCACCGAAGTGGCCGAGAGCAAGGCGCCACGCGATCGAGCGTTCCGGGTGGGGGGACTGGTGGAAGCCGGCAGCGTCGCGCGCGAAAAGGACGGGCTCACCGTGCGCTTCAACGTGACGGACACCGCGAGGACGATCCCGGTGGTGTATACCGGGATCCTTCCGGACCTGTTCCGCGAGGGCAAGGGAGTGGTGGCCCAGGGGAAGCTCGGCGCCGACGGCACCTTCCAGGCGCGCGAGGTGCTGGCCAAGCACGACGAGAACTACATGCCGCCGGAGGCTGCCGAGGCGCTGAAGAAGGCCGGCCACCCCATAGACAAGTCGAGTTTCGCCGGACAGAAAGGCAAATGACATGATCGCCGAGCTCGGGCACTTCGCCCTCGTGATCGCCCTGGCGCTCGCCATGGCGCAGGCAGTACTGCCGCTCGCGGGGGCCGCCACCGGGCGAGCCCGCCTGATGGGCACCGCGCGACCGATCGCGACGGGGCAGTTCCTGTTCGTGCTCGCCGCCTTCGCGGCGCTCGTGGCCTCGTTCCTCGCCAACGACTTCTCCGTGGCGAACGTGGCCAGCAACTCCAACTCGCGGCTCCCCGCCGCCTACCGATTCGCCGCCAGCTGGGGCTCCCACGAGGGCTCGATGCTGCTCTGGACGCTGATGCTCGCCGGCTGGACCTTCGCCGTGGCGGTCGCCAGCCGCCACCTGCCCGACCGGATGGCAGCGCGCGTGATCGGCGTGATGGGACTGGTGAGCGCCGGTTTCCTGCTCTTCATGCTGCTCACCTCGAACCCCTTCGACCGGCTGCTGCCGCCGGCGCCGGACGGGCGAGACCTCAACCCGCTGCTGCAGGACCCGGGCATGGTCATCCACCCGCCGATGCTCTACATGGGATACGTGGGCTTCTCGGTCGCCTTCGCCTTCGCCATCGCGGCCCTCCTGGAAGGCCGGCTCGATTCGGCGTGGGCGCGCTGGTCGCGGCCCTGGACCACCGCGGCGTGGTCATTCCTCACGCTCGGCATCATGCTCGGCAGCTGGTGGGCCTACTACGAGCGCGGCTGGGGCGGCTGGTGGTTCTGGGACCCGGTGGAGAACGCATCCTTCATGCCGTGGCTGGTGGGCACGGCGCTCATCCACTCGCTCGCGGTCACCGAGAAGCGCGGCACCTTCCGCAGCTGGACGGTGCTGCTCGCGATCGTCGCATTCTCGCTCTCCCTGATGGGCACGTTCCTGGTGCGCTCGGGCGTGCTCACCTCGGTCCACGCCTTCGCGACGGACCCGAAGCGCGGCGTCTTCATCCTGCTCTTCCTGGTGATCGTGGTGGGCGGGTCCCTGGCGCTCTTCGCCTGGCGCGCGCCGCGCGTGGGGCTTGGCGGGGGCTTCGCGCCCGTGTCGCGCGAGTCGATGCTGCTCGCCAACAACGTGCTGCTGACGGTCGCGATGTCCGCGGTGCTGCTGGGCACGCTTTACCCGCTGTTCCTCGATGCGCTCGGCGCCGGCAAGATCTCCGTGGGCCCGCCCTACTTCGACGCGGTGTTCTTCCCGCTGATGGCGCCCGCCATATTCCTGATGGCGCTGGGGCCGATGGCGAGCTGGAAACAGGCGCGCCTTCCGGATCTGTGGGTGCGACTGCGCTGGGCGTTCGCCGTCGCCGTGGTGGCCGCGGTGCTGCTGCCCTTCTTCATGGGCCGCTGGTCGGCGCTGGTGGCGTTCGGCCTGTGGCTCGCGCTGTGGGTCGTGGCGGCCACGTTCTGGCAGGTGGCGCAGCGGCTGCAGGCCGCACCCCAGCGCGGCTACCTCGCCCGCTTCGCCGCGCAACCGCTCTCGTGGCACGGCATGAACCTCGCGCACCTCGGCATCGCGGTGTTCGTGATCGGCGTGACCCTCGTGCGCGGCTATGGCGAGGAGCGCGACTTGCGCATGGCGCCCGGCGAGAAGGTCACGATCGGCGGCTACGAGTTCACGTTCCGCGGCACCCAGGAAGTGCCCGGGCCCAACTACATCGCAACCCGGGGCAACTTCGAGGTGCGGCGCGAAGGCTCGGTCACGCTCTCGCGCACCATGCATCCGGAGAAGCGCCTGTACCAGGCCGGGGGGCAGACCATGACCGAGGCCGATATCGACACCGGGCTCACGCGCGACCTCTACGTCTCCCTTGGCGAGCCGGTGGGCGACGGCGCGTGGGGCGTGCGCGTGTACTACAAGCCCTTCGTGGACTGGATCTGGGGCGGCTGCTTCATCATG
>JBBQBW010000278.1:0-4569 GCA_038318025.1 Burkholderiales bacterium
ATTCCTGCTGAGCAGGCTGAACCAGACTTCGACTTGGTTGAGCCAAGAGGCGTAGGTCGGAATGAAGTGCAGTTTGACGTTTCGATGGCGCGCCAGCCACAAGTCGCGCTTCGGCTTGTGGGTGTTGAGATTGTCCAGCACCACATGGATCTCGCGGTTGGGATACTGCGCTACGACCTCGTTCATGAAATCGAGAAATTCGCGCCGCCGCCGTCGGTTGTAGTGCCCCCCCTTGACCAGGCCCGTGGCCACTTCCATGGCCGCGAACAAGGTCGTGGTCCCATGGCTAGTTGGCGGCCCGTGGCGGCGCCCGGTAGGGAAAACGCACCTCGTCGAGCGGCACGGCGCGCTCCACCAGCCACGACCACGCCCACCTCACGCGCCCCCTGCTCAACTGCCGCACACTCTGGCGGCAACAACCGCGCTACCGCACGATCCTTGAATACTTGTCCGTATCGAGCCACGTCAACCTTCATTGCCCCGGGATTGACGAACCTATCGAGGCGACAACTATTCTGGCACGGGGGGAGGCGCTTTTTGGTGGGCTGAAAAGCTCTGTGCCTCAACGAATACCCGCGAAACCTGCGGATGGGCCGTTTTGATGCGCCGCTCGATAACGCTCACCGCGATCTCGACGTCGGTTGCGGAGATCTCGTCCGCGAATTCGAGGCTGAGCGTGGCGAGCACATCGCGCGGCCCGAAGTGCATCGTCAGAACCTCGTTCGCGCTGACCACGCCCGGCTCGGAAGTAGCGATCCGCCGGATATCGGCGCGCACTTCGGGATCGACCGCCTCGCCGGTGAGCAGACTCTGGGCTTCGTAGGCGAGAAAGGCGGCGGTGCCGGCGAGGATGAGCCCGATGACGATGGAAGCAACGCCGTCAAGGATCGGCATGTCGAGTGCCTGAGACAGTGCGATGCCGGTGACGGCGACGATCAGGCCGAGCATGGCTGCGCTGTCCTCCAGCAGGACCGTGAACACCACCGGGTCCTTGCTGCGCCGCATCGCAGAGAGCCAGCCTTGTTCTCCCTGCGTGCGGCGGAATTCGCGGAAAGCGACGACCCAGACGACACCCTCGAACACCATCGCTAAGCCGAGCACGATATAACTGACATAGGCGTTCTCGATCGCATGCGGCGCGCGGACTTTATCGATGCCGTGATATAGCGATAGCCCGGCGCCGACGCCGAAAATCAGCACGGCGACCACGAAGACGTAGAAGTAAAGCTGCAGACCATGCCCGAACGGGTGCTCCGGATCGGCCGGCTTCGCCGCTCGCTTGAGGCCGTAGAGCAGGAGCGCCTGGTTGCCGGTGTCGACGGTGGAGTGGACGGCCTCGCTCAGTATGGCGGCGCTGCCGGTAAACCAGGCCGCGGCATATTTGCTGATCGCGATCAGCAAATTGCCCGCGAGCGCGGCATAGATCACCGTTTTCGATGAATGGACCGCCATCGTTCGAAACCTCTAGTCGCCCGGCAGCATGCGCTCGCCGTTGGCCTTGGTGCGGGTCGATCGCGAGTTGAGCCGGCCAATACTGAGCCTCAGCTGGTGCTGTGCAGCTCCGATCGCACCGACGCATTGAGATCGTCCGGCCACGGTCAATGTATCGACCAATGCCGACAAAGGTGCTTCGAGATCGCTGGTCATGTGATCACCGAGCCCCGACAGAGAGCGTTGCAGGAGGTTGTCTCAATATGATAAACCAGGCCGGGGCAATCGAGTCGCGTCAAGCGCGCTTCTTCGGGTTCCGCCAGCGGCGCGGTGGCGCCCCCGGCCCGCCACCGTTCCAGCGTCGCCACGACCACGCCCACCTCACGCGCCACCTTCTCCACTGCCGCTCACTCTGGCGGCAACCACCGCGTTACCGCGGGAATCGGCCTACCATTCAGGATCGCGAGGAGAACGCCATGAACGACCTGTCCGTCCGCCCCAAGCTCGCCCCCTACAAGGTGGCCAACAAGGTTCGCTTCGTCACCGCGGCCGCGCTCTTCGACGGGCACGACGCGTCGATCAACATCATGCGGCGCATCCTGCAGGCCTCCGGCGCCGAAGTGATCCACCTCGGCCACAACCGCTCCGTCGGCGAGGTCGTGGACGCCGCACTCCAGGAAGACGTGCAGGCCATCGCCATCACCTCCTACCAGGGCGGGCACGTCGAGTACTTCAAGTACATGCTCGACCTGCTGCGCGAGCGCGGCGGCAAGGACATAAAAGTGTTCGGCGGAGGGGGCGGGGTGATCGTGGCCTCCGAGATCCAGGAGCTCCACGACTACGGCGTCACGCGCATCTACTCGCCCGAGGACGGCGCGGTGATGGGCCTGCAGGGAATGATCAACGACGTCCTCGAGCGCTCCGACTTCGATCTCGCGCCCGCGGCGCCGAAGGAGGCCGAGGCCCTCGCCGCGCTGCGCTCGGGTGACCGCCGCGCTCTGTCCCGCGTGATCACCGCGCTGGAGAACGGCACGTATGGTGCCGAGTTCCGCGCGCGGCTGATGAAGGAAGCCGAAGCCGTGCGAACCCCGGCCCTCGGCATCACGGGGACCGGCGGCGCGGGCAAGAGCTCCCTCACCGACGAGCTGGTGCTGCGGCTGCGTATCGACCAGGGCGACCAGCTCAAGGTGGCGATCGTCTCCGTGGACCCGTCGCGCAAGCGCACCGGCGGGGCACTCCTCGGCGACCGCATCCGCATGAACGCCATCGACCACCCGAACATCTTCATGCGCTCGCTGGCAACGCGCGAAGCGGGCACCGAGATTTCGGGCGCGCTGCCCGAAGTGGTGGCCGCATGCCGCCTCTCCGGTTTCGACCTGGTGATCGTCGAGACCTCGGGGATCGGCCAGGGCAACGCCGCCATCGTGCCCCACGTGGACGCTTCCCTCTACGTGATGACCCCGGAGTTCGGCGCGGCGAGCCAGCTGGAAAAGATCGACATGCTGGACTTCGCCGATTTCGTCGCCATCAACAAGTTCGACCGCAAGGGGGCCGAGGACGCGCTGCGCGACGTGCGCAAGCAATACCAGCGCAACCGCGAAGCGTTCGGCCGGGCGCCCGACGCGATGCCGATCTACGGCACCCAGGCCTCGCGCTTCAACGACGATGGCGTGACGGCGCTCTACCAGGCGATCGTCGCGCGGCTCAGGGATGCGGGACTGAAGGCGCATCCGGGCAAGCTCCCGGCCGTGGCGGTGAAGTCCTCCTCGAAGCACCGCGCCATCGTGCCCGCGGAGCGGGTGCGTTACCTCGCCGACATCGCCGAAGGAGTTCGCGCTTATCTCGCCGGCGCCGAAGCGCAGGCGCGTGTCGCCCGCGAGCGCCAGTCGCTGCGTATTGCGAAGGCGATCTTTGAGAAGGCCGGCAAGGCGGCCGGCGATTTCGGCGGCCTCATCGCCGCCAAGGACACCGAGCTGGCTCCGCCCGCGCGCAAGCTCCTCGAGATGTGGCCCAAGACCCGCGAGCTCTACCGCCGCGACGAGTACGTGGTGAAGATCCGCGACCGCGAGATCCGCACCCAGCTCACGTCCGAGTCCCTTTCGGGCAACGCGATCCGCAAGGTGGCGCTGCCGAAATTCGAGGACGAGGGCGAGGTGCTGCGCTTCTTGATGCGCGAGAACCTGCCCGGCGCCTTCCCGTTCACCGCGGGCGTCTTCGCCTTCAAGCGCGAGAACGAGGACCCCACGCGCATGTTCGCGGGCGAGGGCGACGCCTTCCGCACCAACCGGCGCTTCAAGCGGCTCTCGGAGGGCATGCCCGCGCACCGGCTCTCCACGGCGTTCGACTCCGTGACCCTTTACGGCTTCGACCCCGACGAGCGCCCCGACATCTACGGCAAGGTCGGCAACTCCGGGGTGTCGATCGCGACGCTTGACGACATGAAGGTGCTCTACGACGGCTTCGACCTGACGGCGCCCTCGACCTCGGTGTCGATGACCATCAACGGTCCCGCGCCCACCATCCTCGCCATGTTCTTCGCCACCGCCGTGGACCAGCAGATGGTGAAGTTCGAGCGCGACAACGGCCGCGAGCCCACCGCCGATGAGCAGGCGAAGATCCGCGCCTGGACGCTCTCCACCGTGCGCGGCACGGTGCAGGCCGACATCCTCAAGGAAGACCAGGGCCAGAACACCTGCATCTTCTCCACCGAGTTCGCGCTGAAGATGATGGGGGACATCCAGGAATACTTCGTCCACCACCAGGTGCGCAACTTCTACTCGGTGTCGATCTCGGGGTACCACATCGCCGAGGCTGGGGCGAACCCGATCAGCCAGCTCGCCTTCACGCTCGCCAACGGCTTCACTTTCGTCGAGGCGTACCTCGCGCGCGGGATGCACATCGACGATTTCGCGCAGAACCTGTCGTTTTTATTATCCAACGGCAAGGACCCGGAATAAGCGGTGCTGGGGCGCGGCGCGCGGCGCATCTGGGCGGTGGCCATGCGCTTCAAGTACGGGGCGAACGAGCGCTCGCAGAAGCTGAAGTACCACACCCAGACCTCGGGCCGCTCGCTGCACGCGCAGGAGTACGCGTTCAACGACATCCGCACGACACTGCAGGCGCTGATCGCGAGCTACG
>JBBQBW010000279.1:0-4565 GCA_038318025.1 Burkholderiales bacterium
GGGGTTCGGGCGTGGCCCTCCGCCGGGCGATGAAATTCGCGAGCAGCACGCCGGGCACCGCGAGCACCATCATCATCAGCAGCCCCAGCGGCCACATCCCGCCGCCCTTCGCCAGGATCAGCATCGCGACGAACTGCGCGATGAAAACCGCCAGGGCCCAGCGCCAGGCGCCGCGCGGTTGCGCGAATGCCAGGAGCCCCGCGACGGCATAGGCGAGCGGCAGGCCCACGATCCAGTAGGGCCACGCATCCCACGCTTCGCGCCGCCCGGTGACCGCAGCGATGCCGAGCCAGATCGCCACACCGGCGGCGATGGCGATCGCGTAGCAGAGCCCGTCGCGCTTCACGGCGCGAAGCGCTCCACCAGCGCGAGCTCGCCCGCGGCAGTGAACGCCACCACCCGCGAGCTCTTCACCCGCTTCGCCCAGCCGCGCTCGTAGCAATGGGCGAGCAACGCCGCGCCGAGCGAGCCGGCGAGGTGGTGGCGGCGAACGCTCCAGTCGAGGCAGGCGCGGCAGAGCGGACGGCGCGATGCGCTCGCCGCCTCGAGGTCGATGCCGTGTTCGCGGCAGAATCGCTCGCCCTTGGTCGTGAGCGAGATGGCGTTGCCCTTGGCGCTCAACACGCCACGCCCCACCAGTCCGTCGTAGACCATCACGCCGAGGTCGCCCGCGAGGTGGTCGTAGCAGACCCGCGCTTTGCGCAGCGCCGGCTCGCGCGGGCTCGTTGCAAGGCGCACCGCGCCCGCGCGTTGGGCCACACCCATCAGGCTTTCCAGCAACTGCGCTACGTCGCGATCGGCCAGCCGGTCGTAGCGGTGGCGCCCCTGGCGCTCGACGGCGACGAGACGCGTGTCGAGCAGCCTGGCGAGGTGGCCGCTCGCGGTCGGCTTGGTGACGTCGGCCACGTGGGCGAGCTCGGTGGCGGTGAGCGCCTGGCCGCCCATCAGCGCCGTGAGGATCTCGGCGCGGCCGGGGTCGCCGATCAATGCCGCCACGCGGGCGATGGAGGGTCCGTCCTTCATTCGGGCATTGTGCCCCGAAGGTCGCTCCGACGGTTCGTCGCCGGCCGAACCATCGGGGCCGCGGTCCGGGCTAAGGCCGATCCCAAGGGCAGGCCAATTTCACCTTCGCGCGCGAGAAGCGCTTTATCCTGCGCGAGGAACGCACCTTCTGCGAGAACGTGGAGCCCGCATGATCGCCGTGATCTTCGAAGTCACCCCCGCCCCCGGCCGCACCGACGACTACCTCGCTGCCGCCGCGACCCTGAAGCCGCTGCTCGCCCAGGTCGACGGCTTCATCTCCATCGAGCGGTTCCAGAGCCTTTCCGATCCAGGCAAGGTGCTCTCGCTGTCGTTCTGGCGCGACGAGGAGGCGGTTCGGCAGTGGCGCAACCTCGAGGCCCATCGCGGCGTGCAGGCGGCGGGGCGCGGCGGCATCTTCGCCGATTACCGGTTGCGCGTGGCGTCGGTACTCCGCGACTACGGGATGTTCGAGCGGGCCGAGGTGCCGGCGGATTCCCGTAGCGTCCACGGCGGGTAGCCGAGACGGGATCGCAGAGGGTCGCAGATCAAACGCAGATGGTGTCGCAGATGGGATGGAAGGCTGGGGCATCCGCGCATCTGGATAGCGTGTTCTGCACCTCGCAATCCACGACACCGACACGAATGCAACTATCCCATCTGCGACCCTCTGCGTTCCATCTGCGACTATCTGCGATCCAATTCCCCGGCAATGGCCGCAAGATCATCAGGCGTATCGACGTCGGCAAAAATGCCGGGGTCGCCGCACTCCGCCAATACCAGCCGCCGGCGGTGTCGCCCCACCACTTCGCGCGCGCCGATGTCGTCGCGCAGCGTCACCAACTCGCCGTAGAGATCGCGGCAGAAACCCACCGGATGGCCGCGATGTTCGCCCTGCGCCGCGGCGGCGATGAAGGCCCCCTGCTCGATGGCGCGCGCCACGTCGCGAATCGCCGCCACCGGCACCAGCGGCATGTCGCCGAGCGCAACGATCCAGCCTGCGGCCCCGGCCGAGGCCTCGACGCCCGCCGAGAGCGAGCCGCCGAGCCCGAGCGCCGCGCGATCGGTTTCGAGCACCTCGCAGCCGAGGGGCTCCAGCACCGTGCGCAGCGCGGTCGCGCCGAGGGGAATCACGGCGAGCACCCGCCCCGCGCCCTCGGCAAGCCGCCGCGCGGCATGGGCCACCAGCGGCGCGCCGCGGAATTCCGCCAGCAACTTGGGGGAGCCGAAGCGGCTCGAGGCGCCGCCCGCCAGCAGGATCGCGCGCGCGCTCACGCGCGCCGCGTTTGCCGCGAGGTTCCGGCCGTCTCGAGGACGATGCCGTTGCGAGTGGCGACCAGGTCCGCGAGGATCGACAGCGCGATCTCCGGCGGCGTGCGAGAGCCGATCGAGAGCCCCACGGGGCCGCGCAACCGCGCGATCTGCAACGGCGTGAGATCGAACTCCGCGAGGCGCTTGCGGCGCTCGGCGCTGGTCTGCTTCGAGCCGACGGCGCCCACGTAGAACGCGTCGCCCTTCAACGCCTCGAGGAGCGCCATGTCGTCGAGCCTGGGATCGTGGGAGACGGTGAGGACTACGCTATGGCCGTCCGCCCGGAACGCCCGCACCGCGTCGTCGGGCATCCCCTCCATCCACGTGGCCCCCCGGGTGCGCCAGGCCTCGCGATACTCCTCGCGCGGGTCGCACACGAACACCTGGAAGTCGACGGTGGTGGCGACCTCGGCCAGGTAATGCGCGATCTCCGAGCCGCCGATGATCAGCATCCGCCAGCGCGGGCCGTGGACGCTGGTAAACCAGGTGGCGGTGCGCTCGCACTCGTCGGTGGGAGTGGCGGCTGCGAAGCTCCAGGCGCCGGTGGCGAGCTCGACGCGCCGCGCAACAATGGCGCCGCCGCCGATGCGCTCGAGCAGCCCCTCCAGCTCGCCGACCTCCACCTCGGGCTCGATGATCACCTCGAGCTCGCCGCCGCAGGGCAGGCCGAAGCGCCGCGCCTCCTCGGCGGTCACGCCGTAGGCGGCGAAGGCAGGTGGGCGGCCGACGTACTCCTCACGACGGGCCACGAGGTCGTCCTCGATGCAGCCGCCGGAGACCGAGCCCACCAGGATGCCGTCATCGCGGATCGCCGCGAGCGACCCTGGCGGCCGGGGACTCGCGCCGAAGGTCTGGGCAACGGTAAGGAGCCAGACCCGGCGGCCCGCGGCTTTCCAGTCGCGAGCGCGCTGCAGGACGTCGAGGTCGAGGCTTTGCATCGGCGCAGGATAACTTACGTGGCGCGAGGGCTAAACTTTTGGAACACGGATGAATACGGATGGCGACGGATACACACTGATGCAGATGAATATTGCATGCGCCCAATTGGCGTTCATCTCACGACCCATTTGCTTCAATCCGTGTTCATCCGTCGCCATCCGTATTCATCCGTGTTCCAAGGTTTGCCCGCGTTCATCCGTGTTCCAAGGTTTGCCGCCAACCGTGGCGCCGTCTCAACCTTTCCGCCCCACCCCGAAGAGATCCTTCAACGCAGCGCGGTACTCGTCGAAAGCCGCTCCCGAAAGGTTGTGGTGCCCCGCCCCCTCCACCTTGATGAAGCGCTTGGGCGCCTTCACCCTCTCGTAGAGCTTTTCCCCCATCGCGAAGGGCACGATGCGGTCGTTGGTGCCGTGGGTGACCAGCACCGGCATCTTGATGTCGCCCACCTTGGAGAGCGTGTCGAAGCGCTGGGTGAGCAGCAGCCCAACCGGGAGGAACCCCCAGGGCGAGTGATCGATCATTTCCGCGACCGACGTGAAAGTGGCTTCGAGCACCAATCCCGCGGCATCGGGACGGCGGCGCGCGAGCTCGACGGCGATGGCGCCGCCCAGGGAATGCCCCACGATGAAGCGCTGGCGCCCCGGGGCGATGCGCGCCATGTAGTCGTAGGCCGCCTCGGCATCCTCGTAGGCGAAGGCTTCGGTGGGCACCACGTCGCTGCTCTTGCCGAAGCCGCGGTAATCGACAGCGAACACGGAAAACCCGAGCTGCTTCCAGCGGTCGATGCGCGTCACGCTGCCGGTCAAGTTCCAGCGCGCGCCATGGAGGTACAGCACCACCGGGGCCGCTGGATCGGCCGCGGGAAGCCACCAGGCGTGCAGCTGGTGGCCGGTTTCGCCGACCTGGATCCAGTGCTCGTCGAAGCGGTAACGGTCGCTGCTGTAGCCGCGCCACGCTTCCTTGCTGGGGCGGAAGATCATCTCGCCCTGGCGCTCCGAGAGGTAGGCGCAGCCGCCGATGACGAGCGCGGCGATGACCAGCGCAATGGCGCCGGCTACCTGTTTCCGAACAGAACCTGCGCGTGCGGGTGCCGGATGGCCGGATCCGAGTCCACCAGGTACCAGGTTGCCGCGAGCACCAGGACGATGGCCGCCAGGATCTCGAACGTGGGGTTGGTCACGATTTTCCACAGTGCTTTCAGCCAGTCGGTGCGAGTGAGCTTGTCTTGCATATCGGTTCTCCCACCGGGAAGTTGGGTCCGGCACATGCAATTTCAATGCCCCGAACCGCCCCAC
>JBBQBW010000280.1:0-4563 GCA_038318025.1 Burkholderiales bacterium
CCCGGCTTCACGTCGCGGTGCACGAAGCCATGCGCGTGCGCCTCCGCGAGCGAACCGCATGCCTGCCTCAGCAGGAAGACCGCGCGCCCCACGGGGAGCGGCCCGTCGAGCGCCACCAGCGCCTCGAGCGAGGAGCCGTCGAGGAGCTCCATGGCGTAGTACCAGCGTCCGTCGCGGGTGGTGCCGTAGTCGTACACCTCGATCGTGTTGGGATGCGCGAGCTGGCTCACGAGCTGCGCCTCGCGGCGAAATCTCGCCACGGCCTCGTCGGTGGCGAGGTGCTGCTTCAGCACCTTGAGGGCCGCCGGGCGCTTGAGCGTGGCGTGATGGGCGAGGTAGATGTGGCTCATGCCGCCCTCGCCGATCTCGCGCTCGATGCGATAGGCGCCGATGCGGCTCGCGGCGCGCAGGCCGATGCGGATCGCCCAGAGCGACGTGCTCGCGGCGGCAGTCATCGAGAGAAACACCAGGCCGAACAGCACCGCGAAGGCGATCTGCAGGTACTCGAGCGGACCGTAGGCCTCGGCCGATTCGACCTCAACCACGACGAACAGCCGGGGCTCCGGCAGCCAGCGCCATGCGCCGATCACCTCCGAGCCGCGGTAGTTGCGGTACGGATCGATCAGGACGCCCTGGGAGGCGCCGCCGGCGAGCGCCTGCAGCACGAGCGCCGTGGGCACGCCTGAAGGCTCCGCGACCCGCCATGCGGCGGGGGCGGCCGGGAGCTCGCTCGCATAACGCGGCTCGGTGACCATGCGCCCCTCGCGATCGAAGGCATAGGCATCGCGGCTCGTGCCCGTCGCGGTGAGCCGCAGCAGGCGCGTGAAACGCGTCGCCGCCGGCCGCCCGAACCCGAGTGCCGCGACCACTCCCCCGGCGGCATCCCGGACCGGCGCCTCGGTCCAAACGAGCGGTCCGCCCGCGGCTGCCAGCGCCCCCTCGCCGAGGCGTTCGACCTCGCCCCACGGCCCGGCGAAGACGGTGCGGCCCTCGAAAGCCGGCGCCAGCTGCGCGAGGAACGCCGGCGAGACCACCGCGCCGCAGTTCGCGGCATGGGGCGATGAGGCGATACGCCCGTCGCGCAGGATCAGGTTGAACACAGCGACATCCTCCATCGCGGTGAAGGGCGCAATCGCGTCGCTCAGCGCCGCCTGGTGGCGCGCCGCACAAGCCTGGCCCCCCGCCGCCGCCGCCGCGAGCGCCAGGCTTGCGCGCCGCACCTGCGGAGTCGCCGCCCAGCGCTCGGCGTCGCGCTGCTTCTCCTCGACCCACAGCGAGAGCGCGCGTGCCTCCACCTCGAGCAGCGAGGCGAGGCCCGCCGAGCGCAGGTCGCGAAGCGAATCGCGCACCTGCACGTAGGTCCACCCGCCCACCAGCGCGACCACGACGAGTGCCGCAAGCATGGCATCAACGATGAGCCAGAAGCGTCGCTGCGCGGCGCCGATCTGCGGCGCGGCGAACGGTCCGGGCGCGGCTCCCCCGGCGTCGGGTGTGGGCGGCTCGGGGTGATCCATTCCTGCATCATAAGAAAAAAGCCCGCCGGAGCGGGCCTCGATTCGATCGCGAGGCGCGGGAAGGCCTAGGTTGCGGCGAGCGTGGACTGCACCAGTTCGGCCACGGAGCTCACCGCCAACTTCTCCATGATGCGGGCGCGGTGGGCCTCGACGGTCTTGATGCTGATGTCGAGCTGCTCGGCGATCTCGCGGTTCATGCGCCCGGCGACGACGAGCTCCATCACCTCGCGCTCGCGGTGCGTGAGCTGCGCGAGGCGCGTCGAAACGTCGCGCCGGTGCTCGTGTTTTTCGCGCGCCTCGGCATCGCGCCTCAGGCAGTCCTCAACGAGGGCCACGACATGCCTGTAATCGAAGGGCTTCTCGATGAAATCGATGGCGCCCTCGCGCACCGCGCGCACCGCCTTGGGCACGTCGGCGCCCCCCGAGAGGAAGATCACCGGCAGCGCCGCGCCGTTTTCCTTGAGGCTGCGCTGCAGCTCCAGCCCGCTCATGCCCGGCATGTTGAGGTCGACGATCAGGCAGCCGGGGGTGCCGGCGCGGTAGGCGGACAGGAAGCTCTGCGCGTTGGCGAAGAGTTCGGCACGCAGCCCGTGGCGTTGCATGAGCCACGCCAGCAGCTCGCGGGTGGAACTGTCGTCGTCGACGACGTAGACGATGCCCTGTTTCATCTCCCCCCTTCCCCGGCGCTTCAATCGTCACCTTGGGCATGGAGTAGTCTAACGCTTCGGGAGGCGCCATGGCCAAGAAAGTCCTGATCGCGGACGACGAACCGAACATCGTCACGTCCCTCGTGTTTCTCATGAACCGCGGCGGTTACCAGGTCGAAGTGGCGCGCAACGGCGAGGAGGCGCTCGCGCTGGTCGAGACCTTCGGCCCCGACCTCGTGTTGCTCGACGTCATGATGCCGCAGCACAGCGGCTATGAGGTCTGCCAGCGCATGCGCGCGCGCGACGACTGGCGCCACATCAAGATCCTGGTACTGTCGGCGAAGGGCCGCGAGGCGGAGGTCAGCAAGGGACTCTCGCTGGGCGCCGATGCCTACGTGACCAAGCCTTTTTCCAATCGCGACCTGATGGCGTGCGTGCGGTCGTTGCTCGGCGAAGCGGACGCGCCACCTCCCACGCCATGAGCGGGCGGGGCCGGATCGCGCTCTGGACCGCCGCAGCCTTCGCCACCGCCGCGGGGCTGGTCGCGATCGTGCTGGCGCTGCTCGCGGCCGGGCTCGAGGCCGAGGACGCGCGTGCCGTGTCCCGCATCCTCGAGGCCCGCGGCCCGCTGCTCGCATACGTGGCGCTGGTGCTGCTGATCGGTTGCCTGGGTCTCGCGCGCGCGCTTCACGCGCGTTTCGTGGAGCCGCTGCGCACCCTGGCGGACCAGGCGGTGATCGTCGCCACCGCCAATCCCGACCATCGCGTGGTGGCCGAGGGCGGGCCCGGAATCGCGGGCCTCGCGCGCGCCATCAATCGCCTCGGCGATGCCTACCGCGCAGACCGCGGCGCGCTCGAGGCGCGCGCCGCCGAGTCCGGAGCGCGGCTGGAGGAGGAGCGCAACCGCCTCGCGGCGCTGATGTCGGAGCTCTCCGAGGGCGTGGTCGTGTGCAACGAGCAAGGACGCATCCTGCTGTGCAACGAGCAGGCGCGCGCCCTGTTCGCGCCCGCACCCGGGGCACCCGGCGCCGCGCAGGGCCCCGTGGCGCTGGGGCGCACGGTCTTCGGCTTCCTCGATCGCGACCAGCTCGCGCACGCCGTCGACAAGATCCGCTACGGCCTCGACCGCGCCGTGGCGGCCCCGGTAACGCTCTTCTTCACGCCGAGTGCCACCGGCGACCTGATCCGCGTGCGCGTGGCACCGTTCCTGGGCACCGACGAGCGGATCGCGGGGCTGGTGCTCACCTGCGAGGACGTCACGCGGGCGCTCGGCCGGGAGACCCAGCGCCGCTCGCTGCTGCAGGCGCTCGCCACGCGCGTGAGGGCGCCGGCGGCCAACGTGCGCGCGGCCGCGGAGAACCTCGCCGCGTTCCCCGACATGGACGAGGCGCAGCGCGCGAGCTTTACCGAGATCATCGCCGCGGAATCGCGCACCCTCAGCGACACGATCGACGCGGCCCTGCGCGGCTATGCCGACGCGTTGAGCGCGGGCGGCTCGCTCGAGGACATGCCGCTCGCCGACCTGCTCGCCGTGGTCCGCCGCCGCCTCGAGTCGCTGCCGGGGCTCGCCGTAAGAGAGTCCGCGGTCGACACATCCCTGTGGGTGAAGGTCGACAGCTACGCCGTGGCGCAGGCCATGGCGGCGCTCGCGGAGCGCCTGCGCGACGAGCTGGGCGTCGGCGAGATCGCGTTTCGCGCCGCTGGCCGCGCCGGCTTTGCCGAGGTGGACCTAGCGTGGCATGGCGCCGGGCTCCCGCTCGAGTCCCAGGCGGCCTGGGAATCGCACCCGGTGCAGGTCGGTTCGGAACAGACGCCACTCGCGATCCGGCAGGTGCTCGAGCGCCATGGCGGCGAGGCCTGGCACCAGTCCGACCTGGCGTCGGGCGAAGCGTGGCTGCGCTTCCTGATCCCGCTCGGGGAAGCCGCGCCGCCTTCCCGCGTCCGGCGCGCGCCGCCCCCCGGCAGCCGGCCCGAGTTCTACGACTTCGACCTCTTCCGCGTGGCCGACGCCGCGAGCGGGCTGCTCGCCCAGCCGCTCGCGGAGCTCGACTACACCGTGTTCGATACCGAGACCACGGGGGTGCAGCCCTCCGCTGGCGACCGCATCCTCAGCATCGGCGCCGTGCGGATCGTGAACGGCCGGCTGCTGCGGCACGACGTCTTCGAGCAGCTGGTCGACCCGCAGCGTGCCGTGCCCCGCGAGTCGATCCGCATCCACGGCATCCAGCCCGTGGCGCTGGCGGGGCAGCCGACGCTGCTCGAGGTGCTGCCGTCGTTCCACCGCTTCTGCGACGGCACCGTGCTGGTGGCCCACAATGCCGCCTTCGACATGCGCTTCCTCGAGCTCGCTGAGGCCGAGGTCGGGGTAGCGTTCCGGCAGCCGGTGCTCGACACCCTGCTGC
>JBBQBW010000281.1:0-4550 GCA_038318025.1 Burkholderiales bacterium
TCGGGCTCCAGCCCCAGCACGCCAAAGGTGGCGTACAGGCGTTCCGAGAGGCTCAGGTAACCCTGGCAGTTGGGACCAATGATGCGCACACCGCCCTCGCGCGCAGCCGCGAGCAGCTTGGCCTCGAGCGTTCGCCCCGTGTCGCCTGCTTCGCGAAAACCCGAGCTGTAGACCACCGCGAAAGCAATGCCCTTCTTGCCGCATTCGCGCACGACGTCCACGGCGGCCGCGCCGTTGACCGCCACGATCGCTACATCGCACGGCCCGTCGATGTCCGCGACACCGGCGTAACAGCGCAGGCCAGCGATCTCCGAGTGCTTCGGATTGATCGGATATACGCGACCCTTGTAGCCGTAGGTCGCGAGGAACTTGACCGGCTGACCGCCGATGCGCCGCACGTCCTGGGACGCACCGACGATCGCCACGCCGCGCGGATGGAACAGGCGGTTCCAATCCGTCTTCATGGATCGATGAGCACTCCGGGGTTCAGCAGCCCTTTGGGATCGAGCTCCTTCTTGGCGGCGCGCAGCGCCTTCGCGAACAGCTCCGGGCGCTGCTTGTCGTACCAGGGCCGATGCTCGCGACCGACCGAATGATGGTGGGTGATCGTGCCGCCGCCTGCGATGATCGCGTCCGAGGCCGCCGCCTTCACCGCCCAGTAATCGTCCATGATTCGGTCCTGCGATTTCGAAAGCCCGTGGAACGTGTAGTAGGGCGCGGGGCCGTCGGGATAGACGTGGGTGAAGCGGCACGTGACCGATCCCTTGCGCCCGGTAGCCTTCTCGATCGCCTTGAGCCCGGCCGCCTTGACGTTGTCGTGAAAATCCCTGAACCGGTCCCACGTGATGGACGTCTCATACGCATCGCGAAAGATGCCGCGGGCGCACATGTGCTCCTTGAAGTACGGAAGGAACATGAAACGCTCGCGCCAGCGACCGGCGGCGCCCTGGCGATTCGATTCGTCGCCGTCGCCCTCTTCCGTCACGCCCCCGTGGTCGCGGCAAAGCTCGAGCGCGCGCTTCATCCAGGGTTCGACCGGATGGTCGTCGGATTCGAAGGCCACCACGAGAATGGCGTCCTTGCCGTTGGCGAGGCCGTTGTACTCCGCCTCCTCCGCGTCGAGGATCCTGCAATTAGCGGGGTACAGGCCCGATTGCGCGAGCGCCCGCACGGCATCGCACCCTTTGAAGAAATCGGCGAAGCGCACCGAAGCTGTCGCCCGGAAAGTCGGCCGTCGGCGCACGCGCATCCATGCTTCGGTGATGATGCCGAGAATGCCTTCGGAGCCGATCATCATGCGATCGGGGCTCGGGCCCGCGCCGGAGCCGGGAAGGCGCCGCGTCTCGAGCACGCCCGAAGGCGTCACCGTGCGCGTGCTTTCAACCAGGTCGTCGATGTGCGTGTAGAGCGTCGCGAAATGACCTCCTGCGCGCGTCGCGATCCAGCCGCCCAACGTCGAGCATTTGAAAGATTGCGGGAAGTGCCGAAGCGTGAGGCCCGATGGCTTCAGTTGCTCCTCGAGCGACGGTCCATACGTGCCGGCCTGGATGCGCGCGGCAAGCGAGGTGCTGTCGATCTCGAGCACGCGATTCAGGTTGCGCATGTCGATGCTGACCGATGGCCTGCCTGCGGGCGGCTGCACGCCGCCCACCACGCTCGAGCCGCCGCCGAACGGCACGACCACGGCATTCACGCTATAGGCCCAATCCAGCAGATCCACGATGTCCTGCTCATTGCGCGGCAGCGCAACCACGTCCACAGGCGTAGGACATTCGCGCGCGTACACGCGGATGATGTCGGGGAAGGACTTGCTGTACGAGTGGAGCACGCGCTCGTAGTGATCAACCGTGCAGATCGGCGCGAGTTTCGTCGGGATTGAGATTCGCGGCTCGGGGAGCTTGATGTCCTCGGCACTCGGGGTCGACACTGCCGTGAAACTGGAAGCGCCGAAGCGCGCGGCCCAGGTGGACTCCATCCACTCGATCTCGCTTGGCGGCACGACTTCGTCTTCGTACCCCCAACCCCAGAACTTCAGCCTTTTGTGCGCCGCTGGCGCCTCGGCCACCTTATCGACTACGGACGGGTTCGCCACGATCGAATGTCTCCTTCGGAAAGTATTTGGAAAGCCGGTCGTCGGCGGTGCGGGCATGGGCTTCCATCCCCTCCAGCCGCGAGATGCGAGCGGTCACCTGCGCGAGCTGCCGGCAAGATTCGCGGTTCATGCGCTGCCAGGTGAGGGGCTTGAGAAATTTGTGAACCGACAGGCCACCGGAATATCGGGCCGCACCCATCGTCGGCAAGATATGGTTTGGGCCTGAAGCTTTATCGCCGAACGCGACCGTCGTCTCTTCCCCGAGGAACAGCGATCCGTAGCAGGTGAGGCGCCCGAGCCACCAGTCGAGGTCCTCGGCTTGCACCTCCAGATGCTCAGGCGCATGGCGGTCGGAGGCCTGGGCCATTTCCTCGCGCGTGGAACACAGCTGCACCTCGCCATAGTCGTGCCATGCGCTGCCGGCCGCGGTGCGTGCCGGCTCGGGCAGCCGCTCGATCATCTCGGGCACCAGCCTCAACACCTGTTGCGCAAGGCTGCGCGACGTTGTCATGAGCCACGCAGGCGATTCATGCCCATGCTCTGCCTGCCCCACGAGGTCAGACGCGACGATCATCGGATCCGCCGTGTGATCGGCGATCACCGCGATCTCGGAAGGTCCGGCCAGGACGTCGATGCCGACTCGGCCGAACAGCAGGCGCTTCGCTTCGGCGACATACTTGTTGCCGGGACCGACGATGAGGTCCGCGCGCCTGCCGGTGAACAGGCCGAAGGCCATCGTGGCCATTGCCTGGACCCCGCCGAGCGTCATGATGATGTCCGCGCCCGCGACTTTCATCGCATAGAGGACTTGCGGATGGATATTGCCGCCCTGGAACGGGGTCGAGCAGGCAATGACGGTCGGCACGCCCGCCGCCTTGGCGGTCGCGATGCCCATGTACGCCGACGCAATGTGCGCGTAGCGGCCGGTGGGCACATAGCAACCGGCGACGTTCACCGGAACGAGGCGTTGACCGGCCACAAGACCGGGCTCCAGCTCCACCGCAAATTCCCGGATCGAATCGCGCTGCGCTTCGGCGAACTTGCGCACCCGGTTGGCGGCGAATTCGATGTCGCGCTTGACCCCGTCAGGAACGCTTCGAGTAATCCGCTCGATGGTCTCGGCGTTGACGATGACGTCGCCGGTCCAGTTGTCGAGCTTCTCGGCATACTCCCGCACAGCCGCTTCGCCGCGCGCTTCGATGTCCGCGAGCATCGCGCTCACCACGCGGTTGGCTTCACCGCTCTCGGTTTCGGGGGTCTTCGCGGCTTCTTTGAGGTATTCGATGGTCATGACTCGTATCAACCGGTTGCTGCAAGCGCTTTCATACACACTATCCCCGGCCCGATGCGCCTTGTCAACACGCACCGCAGCAATCTCTCTACAATCGCTTTCATGAGACGTGCCAAGCCCTCCCTGCTTTCCGACGTAGCCCGTATGGCCGGCGTTTCGCTCGCCACCGCATCGCGCGCCTAGTCCGAACCAGCCCTGGTTCATGAGGAAACACGCCAACGAGTGCATGAAGCCGTCGCGAAGCTCGGATACGTGCCCCACGGGGCCGCGCGGGCGCTTGCGAGCAAGCGGTCCAAGACAGTCGGCGCCGTGATTCCGACCCTGGACAACCCGATCTTCGCCAGCTCGATCCAGGCCATGCAGAAGCGCCTGGCGGAAGAAAGCTACACGCTCCTCCTCGGCAGCCACGAGTACGACCTCGCTACCGAAGTGCGCGTCGTCGCGGCGCTCATCGAGCGAGGCGTCGATGGCATCGTGCTCGTCGGAACCGACCATGATCCCGCCGTCTATGGGCTGGTCCACAAGGCCGCATTGCCGTACGAACTCACATGGACACTCGATGGCGGCTCGTTCCACCATTGCCTGGGCTTTTCCAATCGCGCCGCCGCCGCCCGCGTCGTGAAGCACCTGCTTGCGTTGGGGCACCGCCGCTTCGCGATGATCTCCGGCCACACGGCGAGTAACGACCGCGCGAGGGAACGCGTGCTTGGCGTGCATGAAACACTCGAGGCCCATGGAGTGCAGCTTCCCGCCAATCTTCTGATCGAGACGGATTTCTCAGTGCATAACGGCCGGGAAGCGCTCGGGCGGGTTCTCGATGCGACGCAGGCAGTGACCGCCGTAGTGTGCGGCAACGATATCCTGGCGGTCGGTGTGCTGATGGAGGCGGCTTCTCGCGGCATCGGCGTGCCGGACGCTATGTCGGTGACCGGTTTCGACGACATCGACCTCGCGCGGGAATGGACGCCCGCGCTCACGACAGTGCGCCTGCCCTTTTCCCACATTGGCCAGCGAGCCGCGGAGCGCATGCTGGACCGCATCAAGGGCAGCAAGACACCGCGCATCGAAGAGGTGCAAGTTGAACTGATAGCGCGGGCGTCATCAGGACCGGCGCCTGAGCCTCAAGGGAACTAAGACCCTTACCCTTTCCTCAGCACCCGGGCGATC
>JBBQBW010000282.1:0-4541 GCA_038318025.1 Burkholderiales bacterium
TCGGCTCCGACGCCTACGCGATCCTCTGGGACGGCCAACGCCTCGTGGGCCTCAACGCTTCGGGGCGCGCGCCCGCGGCATGGACGCCCGAGCGCTTCGCCGGGCGCGATGCGATGCCGACGCTCGGCTGGGATGCGGTCACCGTGCCCGGCTGCGTGTCGGCGTGGGTCGCGCTTTCCAGGCGCTACGGCAAGCTGCCGTTCGAGGCGCTCTTCGAGGCGGCGATCCGCTACGCGCGCGAGAGCTACATGGTCTCGCCCATCACGGCCGCCAGCTGGGCGCGGCAGGCGCTGGAGTTCAGGTCGTTCTCGGAATTCACCTGGACCTTCATGCCGAAGGACCGGGCGCCCCATCCCGGCGAGCGCTTCTATTGCCCGCAGCAGGCCGAGACCCTCGAGGACATCGCCGCCACCAAGGGCGAGAGCTTCTATCGGGGCGCGCTCGCCGAGCGCATCGCGCTCGCCAGCCGCTCCGATGACGGCGCGATGACCCAGGAAGACCTCGCCGCCCACCGCTGCGACTGGGTGGATCCGATCGCGATCGAGTACCGCGGCTACGAGCTGCACGAGATCCCGCCCAACGGCCAGGGCATCGCCGCCCAGGTGGCGCTGGGCATCCTGCGCAACTTCGATGTCGCGTCGTATCCCGTCGACTCCGCCGACAGCCTGCACCTGCAGATCGAGGCGATGAAGCTGGCATTCGCCGACGTGTGGCGTAACGTGGCCGACGCGGAGGCGATGACCGTGACGCCCGCCGAGCTGCTCGACGCCGCCTACCTCGCGGAGCGCGCCAAGCTGATCGACATGAAGCACGCCAAGGCGCACCCGGCGGGCATCCCGAAGGGCGGCGGCACCATCTACCTCACCGCCGCCGATGAGCGCGGCATGATGCTCTCGTTCATCCAGTCCAACTACATGGGCTTCGGCTCCGGCGTGGTGGTCCCCGGCACCGGCATCAGCATGCAGAATCGCGGCGCCGGCTTCTCGCTGGAGCCCGGCCACACGAACCAGGTGGGGCCGCGCAAGCGTCCGTTCCAGACCATCATCCCGGGCTTCCTCACCCGGGATGGCCAGCCGGTGATGAGCTTCGGCGTGATGGGCGGCAACATGCAGCCCCAGGGGCACCTGCAGATGGTGACGCGCCTGGTGGACTACAACCAGAACCCCCAGGCCTGCACCGACGCGCCGCGCTGGATCGTGAACAACGACGGCACCATCAGCCTCGAGGACCGCATCCCGTCCTCGGTGCAGGAGGAGCTCACGCGCCGCGGTCACCGCATCACCCCTTCGGACCGCCCGATGTTCGGCTTCGGCGGCGCGCAGCTGATCCACCGGCTGGACGATGGTTATTGCGCCGCTTCCGACCACCGCAAGGACGGATGCGCGATCGGGTTCTAGGCGGCGCGCCGGTCGACGGTGAGGAAGCCGATGGTGGAGTCGGCGTTCTCGCTGTAGAGCCATGAGCCCAGCTGGTCCTTCGGCAGCGGCTGGGCGAGGGCGAAGATCTCGCCCTGGTTGCGCAGCGTCATGCGCCAGTCGAAGTAGATCTCCAGCAGCGCCGCGTCGGGCAGCCCGGTGAGGAAGTTGGAGATGACGAGGCGCCCGCCGGGGGCCAGCATGCCGAAGAGCGTCTTCACCACGCCCTGGGCCGAGGCCTGGGGCAGGGTCTCGAGGAGCCCGGAGCAGTAGACGAGGTTCATCGAGGCATAGTCGTGCCGCCCCTCCACCAGCTGGCGCAGGCTTCCCTGGAACGTCTCCACCGGCAGGCCCGCCATCTCGCGGCGCACCGTTTCCAGGTTGTGGGGATCGTTGTCGAACGCCACCACGCGCGCGAGGCGCGATTCCTTGCGGCTGCGTGCCTCGGCGAACTCGCGCAGGTGGCCCGCGCCCGCGGCGAACACCTGCACCGGGCGGGGACTGCCGTTCACCACCTCGTCGATCATCCGCGCGAAGTAGTCGCGCCGGAACCGAACCGCGCGTGCGAAGGCGCCCTGCGTCATGTAGTGATGGACCTGGGCCACGTGGGCCTGGGTCGCCGGCTCGGTGCCGCGCGCGCGCAGCACGTAGTCGAGCGCCACGGCGTCGCCGGGATAACCCCGGGGCCGCGCATAGCAGCGCAGCGTGAATGGATCCTCGTGCAGGACCTTGCAGAGGGGGTGGCGGCGGGCGTTCATCACCACTTCCGACCAGCGCTCCGGCGACACCTTGCCGCGCAGGTCCGCGAGGGCCTCGCGCAGGCGCTCCAGCGCGCCCTGCGCATCACCCGCCATGAGGTCCGAGTAGGCAGCATCCAGGACGGCGGCTTCGGGGCCAGGGATTCCGTCGAGGGGAGGGGTCATTTCGGGCATCGCGGGATGAGGAGGGCTTTCAGGGTGGAGTTTACTTGGGCGGGGAAGGTGGCGCCCTACCCGCCGGGGTGGGTGACGGCCATCCCGCCGCCAATCTTGCGCAATTTCGCGCCCGGACGCGAGCTTGGCGGGTACCAGCGCCTCGTATACCCTCGGGCCGGGGGTGGGGATGGTGAACCCACCCGTGCGTGTGGGGTCACGGGCCGCCGCGACCGGAATAATGGGCTTCGCGGGGGAGTGATGACCGGGATCACCGGCCTGTTTCGAAAGTATGCGGCGGTGCTGTCGCTCTTCGTCGGCGGCGGCCTGCTGCTGGTGGGCTCCCTCGAACTCGTCTTCAATTACCGGGAGAGCCGCGCCGCCGTGGAGACCGTCCAGGCATCGGAAGTTTCCGCGGCCGCCTCGCGCATCGAGCAGTACCTCGAGGGCATCCGCTCCCAGGTGGGGGAGGTGAGCCGCCTGCCGTGGGGTGCCGCCGGGCTCGACGAGGAGGCGCGGCGCGTCGAGTTCCACCGGCTGATGAAGCTGGTGCCGTCGATCGCCGAGATGCAGCGCGTCGACGGCGCCGGGCGCGAGCGCATGCGCGTCTCGCGCGTGGCCCTCGACCAGTCGGGGGACCTCGGCGACCGCTCCGCCGACCCGCTGGTGGCGCAGGCGCGGAAGAACGGCACGGCTTTCGGGCTGTCGCAGTTCCGCGGCGGCTCGGAGCCGTTCTCGTCCCTCGCGATGCGGGAATCGCCATCTCCCGGCGCGGGCGTCACGATCGCGGAGCTGAACCTGCGCTTCGTGGGCGAGGTGGTCTCGGCGTTGCGCATCGGCGACGAGGGGAAGGTCTACGTCGTGGACTCCGGCGACTACCTCATCGCCCATCGCGACCCGAGCATGGTGCTGCGCAAGCTGCACCTCGACAGCTACGCGCCGGTGCGCGAATTCCGCGCGCGCATCCGCGACGGGCGACCGATGAAGGGCGTGGTCGAGGCCGAGGGGCTCGAAGGCGGGGCGGTCCTGCTCTCCGCTGCGTACATCCCCTCGGCGCAATGGCTGGTGATCGCCGAGCAGCCGAAGGCCGAGACGCTGCGCCCGGTGTACGCCTCCGTGGAGCGCACGGCGCTGCTGATGGCCCTGGGTATCGTGATGGCGCTCATCGTGAGCTATTTCCTCGCCCGCCGCCTCGCCCACCCGGTGCTGGAGCTGCGCCGGGGGGCGGCGAAGATCGCGAGCGGCGACCTCGACACGCGCATCCACGTAAAGACCGGCGACGAGATCGAGGCTCTCGCCGCGGAGTTCAACCACATGGCCGACCAGCTCCAGGACTACACCACGGGCCTCGAGCGCAAGGTGACGGAGAAGACGGTCGAGCTGGAGGCCGCCAACCGCCACAAGAGCGAGTTCCTCGCCAACATGTCCCACGAGCTGCGCACGCCCCTGAACGCCGTGATCGGCTTCTCCAACGTGCTGGAGGAGAAGATGTTCGGCGAGCTCAACCCGAAGCAGATGGAGTATGTGCGCGACATCCACGCCTCGGGCCAGCACCTGCTCTCGCTCATCAACGACATCCTCGACCTGGCCAAGATCGAGGCCGGCCGCACGGAGCTCGATGTCCAGGGCTTCGACGTGGCCGCGGCGCTGTCCAACTGCCGCACGCTGATCCGGGAGCGGGCCCAGGGCCAAGGCCTGCGGCTCGTCTTCGACGTCCACTCCGACCTGAGCACCTGGGTCGGCGACGAGCGCAAGGTGAAGCAGATCGTGATCAACCTCCTCTCCAATGCGGTCAAGTTCACGCCCCAGGGCGGCGAGGTGCGGCTCAGCGCCCGCCGCGACGCGGACGCGCTCGAGATCCGCGTGTGCGACACCGGCCCCGGCATCGCCGCCGCGGACCATGCCGCGGTCTTCGAGGAGTTCCGCCAGCTGAGGAACACAGGCGCGGCCAAACACGAGGGCACGGGGCTGGGGCTGTCCCTCGCCCGCAGCCTCGCGCGGCTGCACGGCGGGGATGTCACGCTGGAGAGCGAGAAGGGGCGCGGCGCCTGCTTCATCGTGCGCCTGCCCCGCGAGCTGCCGAATGCGGGCGATGAGTAGGAGCATCCTGGTAGTCGAGGACGACGAGAAGAGCCGGCGGCTGCTGGTGGACGTGCTCGGACACCACGGCTTCGGGGTGGTCGCGGTCGAGACCGGGGAGCAGGGCCTGGAGCGC
>JBBQBW010000283.1:0-4536 GCA_038318025.1 Burkholderiales bacterium
GACGGCCTCGACGTGGAGGATGTCGACGGCGACGGGCGCATCCTCTCGATGCGCATCCCGGATCCCAATGGCGGCTACAAGGCCCACGCCGAGGACGCGCGGCTGATGGTGCCGCGGGACCCCGCGGAGGCGGGCGGCAGCTACTGGCGCGTGATCCCCGAAGGGCGCCTCACGAATTTCGACGGCGTCGAGATCCGGATGAACCGCGACAAGCAGGGCCTCGACCTCAATCGCAACTTTCCCTCGGGGTGGCGCCAGGAATACCAGCAGCTGGGCGCGGGGCCCTATCCGACCTCCGAGCCGGAAGTGCGCGCGGTGGTCGACTTCATCACGCGCCACCCCAACATCGGCGCGGGTGTGAGCTTCCACACCCACAGCGGCGTGATCCTGCGGCCGTGCTCGAGCGAGCCCGACGACAACCTGCCGGCCGAGGACCTGTGGCTCTACAAGCTCTTCGGCAGGAAGAGCACCGAGCTCACCGGCTATCCCAACATCTCGATCTTCCACGACTTCAAGTACCACCCGAAGCAGGTGATCACCGGGGGCTTCGACTGGATCTACGAGCACCTCGGGCAGTTCTTCTGGACGGTCGAGATCTGGGCTCCGGTACGCGAGGCCGGGGTGGAGAACTACCACTTCATCGACTGGTACCGCGAGCACCCGCCCGAGGACGATCTCAAGCTGCTGCGCTGGAGTGACCGCGAGCTCGAGGGGCAGGGCTACATCGACTGGTATCCGTTCGAACACCCGCAGCTGGGGGCCGTGGAGCTGGGCGGCTGGAACAAGCTCGCCACCTTCAGGAACCCGCCGAAGCAGTACCTGGAGCGCGAGGTGAAGCGCTTCCCCGGGTGGCTCACGTGGCAGGCGCTCACGCTGCCGCGGCTGGAAGTGCTGCGCGCCGAGGTCCAGGCCCTCGGCGAAGGCACCTGGAAGGTGCGCCTCGTGGTGCAGAACTCCGGCTACCTGCCGAGCTACGTGACCAAACGCGCCCTCGAGCGCAAGGTCGTCCGCGGCGTCGTGTACGAGATCGGCCTGCCCGCGGGGGCGACGCTGGTTTCGGGAAAGCTGCGCCACGAGGGCGGGCAGCTGGAGGGGCGCGCGAGCAAGGTTTCGCTGCAGGCGTTCCTTCCCAACCTGGACCTCACCGGCGACCGCGGGCAATGCGAGTGGACGATCCGTGCGCCGCGCGGAAGTTGCGTATCGCTCTGCGCCGCCCATGATCGGGCCGGCAGGGTGTCGGCGAGCGTCGTGCTCGACTGATCGCCCGCGGAAAGTGCTAGGCTGGTTTCTCCACCTTCCGCGTGGAGGCCATCATGCTGAATGTCCGTCCCGCCGCCGTCGCCGGCGCGTTCTACCCCGGGGAGGCCGCCGCCCTCGCCGCCGAGGTGGGCTCCTACCTGTCCGAATCCTCCGCGCCGCGCCATGCCGGCCCCGCGCCCAAGGCCATCATCGCCCCCCACGCCGGCTACATCTATTCGGGCGCCATCGCCGCCAGCGTCTATGCGCGCCTGGCACCCCTGCGGGGCCGCGTGCGCCGCGTGGTGCTGCTGGGACCCGCCCATCGCGTGCACGTGGCGGGCATGGCGGTGCCCTCCGTCGAGGCGTTCGCCTCCCCACTGGGCGTGGTTCGCCTCGATGCCGAGCTCCTCGGCCGGGTGGCGTCCCTTCCCGGCGTGGAGGTGAGTGATCGTGCCCATGCGCTCGAGCATTCCCTCGAGGTGCACCTGCCGTTCCTGCAGGCGGTGCTGGGCGAGTTCGCGCTGTTGCCCGTCGTGGTGGGAGACGCGTCGCCGCACGCCGTGCGCGCGTTGCTCGAGCTCTGCTGGGGCGGCGGGGAGACGCTGGTGGTGGTGAGCTCCGACCTGTCGCACTACCTGCCCTACGACGACGCGCGGCGGCGCGACCGCGACACGGCCGCGGCGATCCTCGCGCTCGACGCCACGCTGGTGCCCGAGGACGCGTGCGGGGCGGCGCCGATCAACGGGTTGCTCGCCTTCGCGCGCGCCCACGGGCTGCGCGTCGAGGGCCTGGACCTGCGCAATTCCGGCGACACCGCGGGCAGCCGCGACCGGGTGGTGGGGTATGGGGCTTTCGCCTTCCACGAGCGCGCCTGATCCGCGCGGGCGACGCCTCCTCGAGCTCGCGCGTGCGGCGATCCTGCGCGGGTCGGCGGACGACGCGTATCCGCGCGAGGCGTGGCTGGCCGCGCCCGGCGCCACCTTCGTGACCCTCAAGCTCGACGGCGAGCTGCGCGGCTGCATCGGCAGCCTCGAGGCGCGGCGATCCCTCGCCGAGGACGTGGTGCGAAACGCCCTTGCGGCGGCCTACCGCGATCCGCGTTTCCCGCCGGTGACCGTCGCCGAGCGCGAGCGCTTGCAGATCGAGGTCTCCCTGCTCGCGCCCGCATTGCCGCTCGCCGCCACGAGCGAGGCCGAGGCACTGCGCCTGCTGCGACCGGGCATCGATGGCGTGGTGCTCGAGTACGGGGAGTGCCGCTCGACCTTCCTGCCGCAGGTGTGGGAGAGCCTTCCCGTTCCCCGCGATTTCCTCGGCGAGCTGAAACGCAAAGCGGGACTGCCGCGGGACTTCTGGGACCCGGCGATCCGCCTCTCCCGCTACGCGGTGGAGAAGTTCGCGTGATCGACCCCATCGGCCCCGGCGAGCGCCATCCCGGGCGTTACTGGCATGGGCTCGACGACGGGCGGATCCAATGCGACGTGTGCCCGCGCTTCTGCAAGCTGCGCGAGGGGCAGCGCGGCGCGTGTTTCGTGCGCGGCCGCGCGCTCGACCAGGTGGTTCTCACGACCCATGGCCGCAGCTCCGGATTCTGCGTCGACCCGATCGAGAAGAAGCCCCTCAGCCACTTCCTGCCGGGGAGCGCCGTGCTCTCGTTCGGCACCGCCGGTTGCAATCTCGCCTGCGCCTTTTGCCAGAACCACGATATCTCGAAGTCGCGCGACATGGACCGGTTGATGGATCGCGCGGGCCCCGAGGCGATCGCGAAGGCGGCGCGCGATTCCGGCTGCTTGAGTGTGGCCTTCACCTACAACGACCCGGTGATCTTCCTCGAGTACGCGGTCGACGTGGCGCACGAGTGCCGTGCGCGGGGCGTGCGCACCGTCGCGGTGACCGCGGGCTACATCACGCCCGAGCCGCGCCGCGAGCTCTTCGCCGCGATGGACGCGGCCAACGTGGACCTGAAGGGATTCACCGACGAGTTCTACGTGAAGCTCACCGGCTCGCACCTGGCGCCGGTGCTCGACACGCTCGCCTACCTGCGGCACGAGACCGGCGTGTGGCTCGAGATCACCACCCTCCTCATTCCGGGAAAGAACGACTCGCCCGGGGAAGTGCGCGCGATGTCGCGATGGATCCGGCGCGAGCTGGGGCCCGACGTGCCGCTGCATTTCACCGCCTTCCACCCCGACTTCCGGATGACCGACATCGCCCCCACGCCGGCCGCGACGCTGGAGCGCTCGCGCCGCATCGCGATCGAGGAAGGCCTGCATTTCGTCTACACCGGGAATGTGCACGACCGCGAGGGCGGGACCACCTCTTGCCCCGGTTGCGGCATGGCGTTGATCGTGCGCGATTGGCATCGCATCCTCGACTATCGCGTCACGGATGCGGGGGCCTGCCCGCAGTGCGCGAGGGTGATTCCGGGACGCTTCGGGAAGTTCGAGCTCGCCGAGCAGTTCGGGCGCCGGCGCATTCCGGTGACACTGGCGCGCTAGCGCCGGGGAACCGCTTCTAGCGCGACCACTCCGGGTGCGCCTCGTGCAGCTCGCGGTGCTGCTCGATCAGCACCTGGTAGAACGACAGGCGCGCCGCCGTGATCCGCCCCTTGCCAGCGGCGGCGATCACCGCGCAGCCCGGCTCGCTCAGGTGCGAGCAGTCGTTGAACTTGCAGGTCCCGAGGAAGGGCCGGAATTCCGGCATCGCTTCGCCGATCTGGTCCTCGGTGAGGTGGAACAGGCCGAAGGACTGGAAGCCGGGGGTGTCGATGATCGCCGTGTCGCGATCGAGCCGGTAGAAGCGCGAGAAGGTGGTGGTGTGGGTGCCCGAATCGCGCGAGGCGGTGAGCTCGCCCACCCGCGCCACGTCCGAGAGCACCAGCGCGTTCACGGTCTTGGACTTGCCCATGCCGCTCTGGCCGACCAGCAGCGTGAGCTTGCCTTCGAGGGTGGGCAGGAGCGGCGACACGTCGGTCTTTGCCGAGAGCAGGATCAGCGTGTAGCCGATCTTCACGTAGGGCTCGAGCAGCTTGCGCGTCTGCACGTGCTCGGGGAGGTCGACCTTGTTGAGGGCGATCACGACCGGGATGCGGGCCGCCTCGCACGCCACCAGCGAGAGGTTGAGGAATGCCTCGCTGAAGGGAGGCTTGGGCGCCAGCAGGATCACCACCTGGTCGACGTTGGCGGCGAGCGTCTTCTCGCGCCACTGGTCGGACCGGTAGAGGAGGTTGCGGCGGGTGCCGACGCGCTCGATGGAGCCCTGCGCCGAGCCGGTGAGGCGCACCTCGACGAAATCGCCGCA
>JBBQBW010000284.1:0-4514 GCA_038318025.1 Burkholderiales bacterium
GACGTGGGAGCCCGATGAATTCCGCCAGGTACAAGATCGCCGTCGTGGGCTCGGGGCCCGCGGGCCTGTCCGCGGCCGCGCACGCCGCCGAGCTCGGCATCCCCCACGTGCTGCTGGAGGCCGAGGGGCACCTGTCCAACACCATCCACAAGTACCAGAAGGGAAAACACGTGATGGCGGAGCCGCAAGTGCTGCCGTTGCGCAGCCCCCTGACTTTCGGCGCCGGCAAGCGGGAGGCGATCCTGCAGGCGTGGGACCGGGAGGTCGCGGCCAAGGGCGTCAACGTGCAGCGCGGCTGCGACGTGACGGCGATCGAGGGCTCCGACGGCGACTTCGTCGTGCGCACCCGCGACGCCCGCGCCTTCGCGTGCGAGAAGATCGTCCTCGCGATCGGGCTGCAGGGAAACCTGCGCCGTCTCGGGATCCCCGGGGATGGGCTGCCGGGCGTGCAGTACCAGCTCGACGACCCGGACGAGTACCAGGGCGAGACCATCGTGGTGGTGGGAGCCGGCGACGCGGCGATCGAGAACGCGCTGGCGCTCGCCGAGGCCAACCAGGTGATCCTGGTCAACCGCAACGAGGAATTCGCGCGCTGCAAGGAAGGCAACCTGGCGCTGGTGCTGGCGGCGATCAAGGAAGGCCGCATCGAGTGCCGCTACGGCACTTCGCCGGCCGCGGTAGCGGCGGGCCCCGGTGAAATGCCGCTCGCGTTGTCGGTGAAATCCCCGGGGGGTGCGGAGACCATCGCCTGCCACCGCGTCATCGCGCGACTGGGCGCGGTCCCGCCGCGCAAGCTGGTCGAGGGCTTCGGAGTCCGGTTCCCCAACGCAGATCCCACCGCGGTCCCCGCGCTTTCCGAGGCCTACGAATCGAACCTGCCCGGGCTCTACATCGTGGGCGCGCTGGGAGGCTATCCCCTCATCAAGCAGGCGATGAACCAGGGCTACGAGGTGGTCGAATTCGCCCTCGGGCGCAAGGTGGCGCCGGCCGACGAGCCGCTGCTCGCGCGCAAGTTCGCCACCTTCGGGGGCGCCATCCCGGTGCACGAGGTGATCGAGCTGATCCAGTCGCGCGTGCCGCTGCTGGCCGGGGTGAACCGGCTGCAGCTGCGCGAATTCCTGCTGGAGAGCGAGCTGCTGGCGCCCGCCCGCGGCGATCTCGTCTTCCAGCGCAACGACTACACCAACTCCTTCTACATGGTGGTTAGCGGCGGGGTGAAGGTGGAAGTCATGAAGGACGGGGTGCGCGAAGGCTGGCTGCCGCTGGGCGAGGGCGAATTCTTCGGCGAGCTTGGCCTCATCTCGGGGCGGCGGCGCTCGACTTCGGTGATGGCGCGCGACGGCTGCGTGCTGATCGAGGCGCCGCGGCGCGCGATGCTCAAGCTGATCGCCTCGGTCGAGTCGGTGAGGAAACGCATCGACGAAGTGTTCCTCAAGCGCGCGGTGCGCGCCTACCTCGCACCGATGCTGCCCGAGGAGGAGCTGGATGCCCTCCTCGAGCGCGGCGTGCAGGTGAAGCGCTACGCCGGGGGCGAGGCGCTGTTCCGCGAGGGCGATGCGCCCGACGGCCTGTACCTCATCCGCCGCGGCTCGGTGACGATCTCGCGCGTGATCGCGGGCCGCGAGGTGGTGCTCTCGTACCTGTCGGCCGGCAACTACGTGGGCGAGATGGCGCTCCTGTCGGACTCGCCCCGCACCGCCACGGTGAAGGCGGCCGCCACCACCGAGGCCCTGGTGCTCGACTCGCAGTCGTTCAAGGAGGTGCTGGGCCGCAACCCGCAGTGGCGCGAGGAGATGCAGACGCGGTTCCTCGACCGGCTGCGCATCAATGCCGCGATGGAGTCGCAGCAGGACCCGGGCAACATCATCGCCTTCCTGATGCGCCAGGGCATGGGCGAGGCCACCGACGTGCTGCTGATCGACGAGTCGCTGTGCATCCGCTGCAACAATTGCGAGAAGGCGTGCGCCGACGTCCACGACGGCACCTCGCGCCTCGATCGCGAGGCGGGGCCGACGTTCGCGCAGATCCACGTGCCCACCTCGTGCCGGCACTGTGAGCATCCGCACTGCATGAAGGATTGCCCGCCGGACGCGATCCACCGCAGCGCCGAGGGCGAGGTGTTCATCAACGACACCTGCATCGGCTGCGGCAACTGCGAGAAGAACTGTCCCTACGGCGTGATCCAGCTGGCACCCGTGGACCCGAAGCGCCGGCGCCCGAGCCTGTGGTCGTGGCTGGCGCTCGGCCTCGGCCCCGAGCCGGGCATGGAGCCGCGCTCGACGGGCAAGGAGATTCCCAAGAAGGCTGTGAAATGCGACATGTGCAAGGACCTGAAGGGCGGGGCCGCCTGCGTGCGCGCGTGCCCGACCGGCGCCGCCATCCGCGTGAGCCCCGAACAATTCCTCAACTACGCGGGCCCCGGGGAATGAGCCTCGCCGCGTTGCTGCCGGAGCTGGCCGCCGACGTCGAGGGCGCGCTGGTGAGGCTGGGGCGTGGCGACCTCGCCGACCGGGTGCACGCGGCGCGGATCGTCGCGTGGCATCGCGACGAGTTCGTCCAGGCGACCGAACTCCACGTCGTGGCCGCGCACGAGCCGGGGAGTGGCGACAGCACGGTCTCGCTCCTCGACGAGACCGGGGTGAGCCTCGAGCTGGACGCCGCGGGCCACCTGGTGCGCATCGATGTCTACGGCTACGAGGACGTGCTGGCGCGTCTCGCGGATCTGCGCCATCGCCGCGCACTGTTCGCGGGGCCCGGATGGCGCGCGGTGGAGGGTTTCGCCCTCGACGTCCCACGGCTGCAGGCCTTCTTCGACGCCAACCCCGAGTACCACGTGACGGTATCCGGCGCGCCCGCCGGGCCCGGCGAGGCACGGGAGGATTTCCACGCGATGCCGCCGGCCGAATGGCCGTGCACGCGGAAGTGGGTATTGCTGTTCGTGGACGATGGCGGCGCCGTGGTGGGGATGGCCGACATCCTGGCCGACCTCTTCGCCCGCGGCATCTGGCACGTGGGACTCTTAATCGTCGCCACCGGCTTGCACGGCAGCGGAGCGGCCCAGGCGATGTACGCGGGCCTCGAGGGGTGGATGCGGGCATCGGGGGCGCGCTGGTCCCGGCTTGGCGTCGTGGAATGCAACCTGCGGGGCGAGCGCTTCTGGCGCCAGGTGGGCTACCGCGAGGTGCGGCAGCGAAGCGACTACCCGGTGGGAGCCAGGCGCCACCTGCTGCGGGTGATGGCCAAGCCTCTCGGGCACGCAGACTGGGACCGCTATTTCGGCGCGGTGCCTCGGGACCGTCCCGAAGCGCCTTAGTAGAATCGACACCGAAATCGACCCGTCGCAGACCCCGGGACTTGTTCAGAGCTTCCCTTAGGAAACGAATCCGCTTCCCGGGCGGTCAATGGCCTATGTCCCACGCTGCGAAGGAAGTGTTGAAGCATCCCGGAAAGTTCGTGATCCGGGTGCTGAAAGCGTTCAAGGCCAACCAGGGCCTGCTGCTGGCGGGCGCGGTGGCCTACTACGCGCTGCTGTCGATCGTGCCGCTGATGATCCTGGCGGTCATCGTCCTTTCGCACTGGGTCGGCGTGGACCAGCTGCTCGGTACCCTCGGCCTCTACCTCGAGTGGCTGCTGCCCGGGCAGGGCGGGTCGGTCGTGGCGGAGCTCCAGCGCCTGGTGCAGCATCGCGAGGTGATCGGCTGGGTGCTACTGGGAACCATGCTCTTCTTCAGCTCGCTCGCTTTCACCGTGCTGGAGAACGCGATGTCGGTGATCTTCCACCACCGCGTGCTCAAGCGCCGGCGGCGGTTCGCGATCTCGGTGCTGATCCCCTACGTGTACATCCTGTGCCTCGGCTTCGGCCTGCTGCTGGTGACCGTGGTCGCCGGCACCATCCAGGTGATGGGGGAGAGCACCATCGCCTTCATGGGGCATGCCTGGGCGCTCAACGACTTCTCCGTCGTGATGCTCTACCTGCTCGGGTTCGCCGGCGAGGTATTCGTCCTCACATCCATCTACATGGTGATGCCGGTGGGGCGCCTGCGCCTGCGGCACGCGCTGGTGGGCGGAATCACCGCGGCAATCCTCTGGGAAGCCACACGCCACATCCTCATGTGGTACTTCGCAAGCCTTTCCCGGGTGGGCGACGTGTACGGATCCCTCACCACCGCGATCGTGGTGCTGCTGAGCCTCGAGGTGGCGGCGACCCTGCTGCTCCTGGGAGCGCAGGTCATCGCCGAGTACGAGCGCATCGGGCACGAGCGCATGGAAGCCGCCCCCCAGCCCCTGCGCACCGAGGAAGTCCCGGTCGATGCGCCCTGAGACCCTGACAGTGATCGCACCGGACTATGCTCGCGGGGTGCGATATGGGAGAGAATCGAGCCGATGAACACGCATCGCACCGCCATCGACTCGGCGCTCCTGTACGCGATCATGGACCGTGAGTTCCGGGCGCTACGCCCCATGGCCTGCACCCGCTGCGCCGCGCCGCTGCCCTACTGGCGCAAGTCTCCGGA
>JBBQBW010000285.1:0-4499 GCA_038318025.1 Burkholderiales bacterium
GGGCAAGACCCTCACCGACGGCGGCCGCGACCCGGACGTGCTCGACACCTGGTTCTCGTCGGCCTTCGTGCCCTTCTCGACCCTTGGATGGCCCGACGAGGCGGCCATGGCCCACGAGCGGCGCTTCTACCTGCCCTCGTCGGTGCTCATCACCGGCTTCGACATCATCTTCTTCTGGGTGGCGCGGATGATCATGACGACGCTCCACTTCACCGGCGAGGTGCCGTTCCGCGACGTCTTCATCAACGCCATCGTGCGCGACGCCGCCGGGCAAAAGATGTCCAAGTCGAAGGGCAACACCGTGGATCCGCTGGACGTGATCGACGGCATCACGCTGCCCGCGTTGCTGGAGAAATCGACTGTGGGCCTGATGCTCGCGAGCCACAAGGAGTCGGCGGCCAAGCGCATCAAGCGCGACTATCCGGAGGGCATTCCCGCCTATGGCGCCGACGCGCTGCGCTTCACCTTCGCCGCCCTTTCAACCCACGGACGCACCCTCAACTTCGATCTCAAGCGTTGCGAGGGCTACCGCAGCTTCTGCAACAAGCTGTGGAACGCGACCCGCTTCGTGCTGATGAACTGCGAGGGCAAGGACGTGGGCCTGGACGAGTCCGCCCCCCTCGACTACTCGGTTGCGGACCGCTGGATCACGAGCCGCCTGCAGCGGGTGGAGCGTTCCTTCGCCCAGGGCCTCGACGAGTACCGCTTCGACGTCTCGGCCCGCGCCATCTACGAGTTCGCCTGGGACGAGTACTGCGACTGGTACGTGGAGCTCGCCAAAGTGGAGCTCACCCACGGCAGCGAGGCGCGCCAGCGCGCCACGCGCCGCACCCTGATCCGCGTGCTGGAGGCGGTGCTGCGCCTCGCCCACCCGGTGATCCCGTTCATCACCGAGGAGCTGTGGCAGATCGTGGGCCCCCTCGCGGGCAAGGGCGGCGACAGCATCATGGTGGCGCCCTTTCCGCAACCCCAGGACGAGAAGCTCGACCCGGACAGCGAGCGCGAGATCGCGCAGCTGCAGGAGCTGGTGAACGCGACCCGGACGCTGCGCTCGGAAATGGGGCTGGGACCGGGACAGAAAGTGCCGCTCTTCGTGATCGACGCGTCCCCCGGGCTCGAGGGCTACGGCCCGGCCATCGCCGCCATCGCGCGGCTCACCGAGGTCAGGTTCGTGGCCGAAGCGCCGCAGCTCGACGCGCCGGTGGCGGTGACCCGCTGCGGGAAGCTGATGCTGCACGTCGAGGTGGACCCGGCCGAGGAACGCGCGCGCATCTCCAAGGAAGTGCAGCGCCTCGCCGGCGAGATCGGCAAGGCCCGGGGCAAGCTCGGCAACGCGTCGTTCGTGGAGCGCGCACCGGCCGCGGTGGTGGAGGAGGAAAAAAAGCGCCTGTCGGAGTTCGAGGCGAAACACGCCGACCTCAGCACCCAGCTCGCGAAGATGGGTTGAAGGCGCTGGCGTGGCGCTTCCCCACAGCCTGAGGGCGCTGGGCTCGCCCGGCTTCCGGCGCTACTACATCGGGCAGACGGTCTCGATGATCGGGACCTGGGTGCAGTCGGTGGCGATGATGTGGCTCGCCTACCGGCTCACCGGCTCCACCTGGTTCACCGGCCTCATCGGCTTCCTGCAGGCCGGGCCGCACCTCTTCCTCGCCCCGTTCGCCGGGGTGATGGGCGACCGCGTGAACCGGCGCAAGGTGCTGATCATCGTGCTGTCGCTGATGGCGCTGCAGTCCACGGTGCTCGCGGTCCTGACGGGCCTGCACATCATCACCCCGTGGCGGCTGGCCGCCCTCGCCCTCTTCATGGGGATCTGCAATGCCTTCGAGACCCCGACGCGGCAGTCGATCTTCGTGCAGCTGATCGACCGGCGCGAGGACCTGCCCAACGCGATCGCGATGAACTCGATGCTGATGAACGGCACGCGCCTCATCGGCCCGTCGATCGGCGGGATCATCATCGCCACCTGGGACGAGTCGGTGTGCTTCGCACTGAACGCGGTGTCGTACGCGGCGGTGCTGTTCGCGCTCTTCTCCCTCAAGCTCTCCACAGCGGCCCCGGTGCGCAAGCCCTCCCATCCCCTCGACGACCTGGCCGAGGGCTGGCGCTACGTGATGGGCTCGGTGCCGGTGCGCCGGATGCTGTTCGCGCTCGCGGCGGTAAGCTTCTCCATCAGCCCCTACGGAACGCTGATGCCGGGCATGGCGGTACAGGCCTTCGGCGGCGGCCCGGAGCTGGTGGGGCTCTTCATCGGCGCCGTGGGCCTGGGCGCCGTGGTCTCGGCGGTCGGCCTGGCGCGCCGCCCCAGCATCCGGGGCCTCGCCCGCTGGATCGGCATCGCCGCCATCGTGGCGGGCCTGGGCGCCATCGGCTTCGGCTTCTCCCGCTCGGTGTGGCTCTCGTCCGTGTTGATGGCGATGGCGGGCTTCGGCATGTTCCTCACCGGCGCCACCATCAACACGATCCTGCAGAGCATCGTCGACGAGGAGAAGAGGAGCCGCGTGATGAGCTACTACACGCTCTTCTTCATCGGCATCGCCCCCATCGGCCACTACCTCGCCGGCTGGCTCGCCGAGCACATCGGACCGCCGCTCACCTTCGTGATCGGGGGGAGCATCGCGCTAGTCACCGGCATCGTCTTCATGCTGCAGATGCCGTCCTTCCGGCGCCACCTGCGGCCGGTGTACGTGAGGCGGGGTATCATCCCGGCCTCGGAGGAGGAACGATGAAAACACTCAAGGGAAAGACGCTCTTCATCACCGGCGCCTCGCGCGGCATCGGGCGCGAGATCGCGCTGCGCGCCGCGAAGGATGGCGCCAACGTGGTCATCGCCGCCAAGACGGCGCAGCCCCACCCCAAGCTCGCGGGCACGATCCACACCGTCGCCGCCGAGGTCGAGGCGGCCGGCGGCAAGGCGCTGGCGATCCAGCTCGATGTCCGCGACGACGCGGCGATCGCGGCAGCGATGCAACTCACCGCCAAGACCTTCGGCGGCCTCGACATCCTGGTGAACAACGCGAGTGCCATCAGCTTGACACCCACGCTCGCCACCCCCGCCAAGCGCTTCGACCTGATGCTGGGCGTGAACGCGCGCGGCACTTTCCTGTGCTCGCAGGCGGCCATCGGGCTGCTGAAGAAGTCTTCAAATCCCCACATCCTCACGCTCTCGCCGCCGCTCGCCATGGACCCGAAGTGGTTCGCGGGCCACGTGGCCTACACGATGTCGAAGTACGGGATGAGCATGTGCACGCTGGGGATGGCCGAGGAGTTCCGCGGCGACGGCATCGCGGTCAACTCGCTGTGGCCGCGCACCACCATCGCCACCGCCGCGGTGGAAGTGCACTTCCCCGAGGCGATCCTCAAGGCGAGCCGTCACGCCGCCATCATGGCGGATGCCGCCCACGCGATCCTCACCAGCGACGCGAAGGCCAACACGGGCAATTTCTACATCGACGAGGATTTGCTGCGCTCGGCCGGCGAGACGGACTTCGACCGCTACGCGATCACGCCCGGCACGCCGCTATTCCGGGACCTGTTCCTCGACTAGGCCCGGCTAGCGCTTTTTCATGAAGAAGGTGAATTCCGCGCTCGCCTCGGAGTGCGACAGCAGCTCATTGCCGGTCTGCTTGCAGAAGGCCTGGAAGTCCTTGACCGACCCCGGGTCCGTGGCCGTCACCTTGAGGACCTGGCCGGCGGTGAGGTCGCCCAGCATCTTCTTGGCACGCAGGATGGGAAGCGGGCAGTTGAGCCCGCGAACGTCGAGTTCGCGATCGAATGCTTGCATCTGGAAAGGCCTGGATTACCTCCCGGGGAGGCCGTGCAGCTTAACATGCGGCCGCGCGCCGCCCGTTCAAGCCTTGAGGCGCCCGCACCTTCGGCGTACGATGGATTCCAGCCCGGGAATGCAGGCTCCCGGGGGCGGCACCAGCCGCCGAGACGGTGTCCGTCCAAGCCCTGCTTCCGAACCTACGGAGGCGCCATGGACACCGCGAGCTCGATCACTCCCCACGACCTTTTCGACCGCATGATGGGCGAAGCCGCGCCCCTCGTGCTGGATGTCCGGCGCGAGCCCGCCTACCGGGCGGACGGCCGCCTCGTCATGCGCGCGCTGCGCGCCCCGGCGGAGGGTGCCGCCGCCTACGCGGCGCCGCTTGTCGGCGCAGGCGAGGTCGTCGCCTACTGCGTCCACGGCCACGAGGTGAGCCAGGGTGCCGCGCGCGCCCTTGCCGCGGCCGGCCTCACGGCGCGCTACCTCGAGGGCGGCATCGAGGCCTGGAAGGCGGCGGGCCTGCCCACCTATGCCGCGAGGCCCGAATGGCGCGTGCCCGGCGGCTCGCGCTGGATCACGCGCGAGCGGCCCAAGATCGACCGCATCGCCTGCCCGTGGCTGGTGATGCGCTTCCTCGATCCCCTGGCGCGCTTCGACTACGTGCCCACGGCGCGGGTCCTCGCCGAGGCCGCGGCACGCGACGCGATCGCCTACGACATTCCCGGGGCTGCCG
>JBBQBW010000286.1:0-4497 GCA_038318025.1 Burkholderiales bacterium
CGCGCTGATGGGCGCGCAGTACGACACCTTCGCGCCGCGGGTGCGCGAGAAGTTGCGGCTCATGGCCGCCGAAGACTAGGTTATTCGGGGAAGAGCGCGGGAACGAGCCGCAGCACCGGCATCGCGGGCGGCGCCGCATCCAGCGTGGGGTTGGTGCCGAACATCGCCACCACCACGTCGCGGTTCACGTCGATGTAGAGCCCCTGGCCGCCGAAGCCGCTCTTGGCGAGGATGCCGCGCTCGTTCACCTGGTCCCACTGGTAGGAGGCGTGGGTCATCCACGACGATTGCGATTCCACCTTCAGGGTCGGGCGGCCTTCCTTCAGGATCCTGCGGATGAAGGTCTCGGGAATCGGTCCGCGGCGGTCGCGATTCTTCGTGAACAGCAGCCCGAAGCGCGCCAGGTCCCGCAGCGTCATCGCGAGGCCGCCGTGGGCGATGGCGGTGCCGCGGTCGTTCACCAGCAGCAGCGCGTCGCCTTCGGCGCCCATGCGCGCCCAGATGTTCTCGGAGATGAGGTCGGAGAGTCGGCGACCGGAGACGCGCTCCACCACCTGGGCCAGCATCGCGGTGTTGGTGCTGTTGTAGGCCCAGCGGGTGCCGGAGGGGTGCGCGGATTTCAACGTCTTGAGGTATGCATACGTGTCGCCGCTGGCGACGGGCGAGGGCATTTCTGGCGTGCGCGGCTGCCATCCCAGGGCCGCCTCGAGCTGGAAGTGCTTGTGCGTGGGGTCGGAGTAGGCCTCCTTGCCGCTTTCGTCCCCCTCCATGCCCGAGGCCATGTCGACCACGTCGCGCAGCTTCACCGGGCCCCAGGCACTGTCGGCGAGGTCGGGAAGGTACTTCGACACCGGCTGCGAGAGGTCGAGCTGCTTGCGATCCTCCATCAGCCCCACCAGCGTGCCGATGAACGCCTTGGTGACGGAGAAGGAGAGGTGTCGGTCCTCGGGCTTCATGCGCGGGTACGACTCGAAGACGATCACGCCCTTGTGCACCACGATGAATCCGTCGATGGGTTCGCTCTCCACATATTGGCGGAGCGACTTCTGCATGCCCCCGGAGCGGTCGACGATGTAGTCCGCGACGTCGGGGCGGGGGCGGACCGCAAGCTCCCTCACGGCGCCGGCCCTGCGGACGATGGCGCTGGGGAAGATCTCGGAAGGGTGGCGATAGACGAAGTTGGAGATCGCGCCGCCGTCGTCCCAGTTTTTGGCGTCGACGCTGGCGCGAAGCGTGGGCACCAGCGCGGGGTCCGTGGCCTGCTGGGCGAGCGCAGGGGCGGGGGCGATGGCGAATGTAACGATGGCGGCGAGCGCGGCGGGCAATCTTTGGCTCATAGTTGACTTTCGACCCTGCGCCCCGGCACGTCCGGGGCCCGTTACCATTATGACCATGTCCCATTGCATCTCAACGCGGGTTGTCGCGGTCCTGCTACTGGCGTGTTTTGCGCCCCTGGCGGCGGCTGCCGTCTCCAGTGCCCAGCTGCTCACGCCGCGGTACACCTCCGTGGCTGGTGGCGAGTCGCAGGTGTTCTCGGTGATGTTCCTCGACGCGGCGGGGCGGGCCGCGACCGGCGAGGCGGTACGGTTCTCCAACGACGCGTGTGGCCTCTTCGAGAACGGCTCCGGCAGCATCGACAAGGTCACCGATGCGCGCGGCATCGCCGTGGCCATCTTCACCGCCCGCAATCCGCCCGGCATCACCTGTTGGGTCAATGCGGCGTCGGGGAACGTACGGGCGATATTCGACGTGCTCACCTATCGCCTGGGCGGCGCCTACGTGACGGCCACCGTGTCGCCGGCGCGCTATGGCCAGCCCTTCACCATTACCGCGCAGCCGCAATTCGGCATCTACAAGCTCGCCAACGTGGAGATGACGGCCACGGTGATTCCGGGGTCGGCGGGCGCGGCGGTGTTCCCGGCGGCGGGGAACACGGGCAGCGCCGGGAAGGTGGACTTCGTCGTGACGCCCGACGGCTCCATCGGCGACTACGAGGTCGAGGTCGATTTCCGCGGCCACAAGTTCGTCATGAACATCGTGGCGCCGGAGCGGCCCTGGCAGGACATGTGGTGGGCGGGCGAGGTGGAGAACGGCTGGGGTGTCAGCATCGTGCAGCATCGCGACCAGCTATTCGCGGTGCTCTACGCCTACGATGCCGAGGGCAATCCCACCTGGTACGTAATTCCCGGGGGTGCGTGGGACGAGTCTCGCCGCACGTTCACCGGGTCCGTTTATGCGCCGCGCGGCTCGCCCTTCTACGCTTACGATCGCGCGCGCTTCGACGTGGGCGCGAAGCTGGGGACGGCGAGCCTCACCTTCAACAGCGGCGACAACGCGACGCTCGATTTCACGATTTCCGGCGTCACCGGGCGCAAGGTGCTTTCCCGTCAGCTTTTCGGCCCCGTGGATGTCGCGGTGCCGTCGGGCATCGGCGACATGTGGTGGGGCGGGGATGCGCAGAACGGCTGGGGCATCGCGGTGCTGCAGCAGTACCGCACGCTCTTCATGGTGTGGTTTACCTATGACGCTTCAGGCGCGCCGCGCTGGTATGTGATGCCCCAGGGGTCGTGGATCGATGGCGCCACCTACGACGGGCGGATTTTCCGCACGACCGGTGCCCCATGGCTCGGGCGAATTTACGATCCCGCGCGATTCGCGACGACCGACGTGGGCTCGTACCGCTTCCGGCTCACCGATTCCGGCGCCACGCTTTCCTATTCCATCGATGGCCGAAGCGGTATGCTCGACCTCGTGAGGCAACCGTTCTGAACGCCATGCGCTACTTCGCTTTTGCATTCTCGGTTTTTGCAGTCTCGGTGCTGCTGGCCCTGTTCGGCGGCGCGGTGGCGGCTGCCCCCTTCGAGATGGAGGGGCTGGAGCGGCTGGAGAAGCAGCTGCGAATGAGCCCCGAGCAGAAGGCGCAGTTCGACGTGGCCGTTGGCGCTTCGAAACGCGCGATGCTCTCCTCGGCGATCACGGGGATGGAATTCAAGGCGCGCCTGCAGCGGGAGCTGTTGAAGCCCCAGCCCGACCTCGCGGCGATTTTCCAGGCGCAGGAGGCGTTGGTGGAGCAGAACCGACCGGCCTTTCGCGAGGCGCGCGACGAGTGGGTGAAGCTCTACGCGCTGCTCGACGAGGAGCAGGTGAAGGTAGCCAGGTCATACGTCGAGCGCACGATGCTCGGAGTGGAGGTCCTGGCCGATGCGTTCAAGCGGTACCTCGGGCACTTCCGGTAGCGTCTTCCCCGCGGGCGGGGTCGCTGTGTCATCCCCGCGTAGGCGGGGTTTCTGCGTCATCCCCGCGTAGGCGGGGTTTCTGCGTCATCCTCGCGTAGGCGGGGACCCAATCACGAAACCTTCTTCGGCGTCGGCTTCTTCACTTCCGGCTTGGGCGGAGGCACGAACGCATCACCGGTGAGCACGAGTTGCGGCTTCACCTTCTCCAGCGTGCCGGGGTCGATCACCTTGTCCAGCGCTTCCACCGAGGTGTAGGGGCCGTTCTGGTTGCGATGCTCGATGATGGCCTTCGCCTGCGCGGGCGAAATGCCCTTCACGCCCTGCAGCTCGCTTTGCTGGGCGATATTGACGTTCACTGCAGCCACCGCTATACCCGCCATGGCCAGGACAGAATTCAGCATCTCGATTCCTCTGGTGTCTGAGGAATGGACCCCGCGCCCCGGGCGGGCGTTCACAACCCCATCCTGTCGGACTCCTCCCCTATTGGGGTCAGACCCTCCTTAGGGGTCAGACTCCCAGCGTCATTGCCGGCGCCGCGTTGGGGGTCAGACTCCCAACGCGCGATCTGATCGTGCCTTGGGAGTCTGACCCCTAAGGGGTGGCGTAGGTGAAGCCGAGGGAGATGAGCCGATCGGACCGGGTGCCGCCGCTGCGGGTGACGGCGGAGAGGTCGAGGTCGAGGCGGTTGCGGAGGGCGGTCCAGCGCGCGCCGAGCCGGAAGTACGGCCGCTCGCGGTTCTCGCCGTAGGTTTCGGCCAACACTGCCCATCTCGGCGACAGGGCCGTCTCGATCGCTAGCCCCCAGATAGCCAGGTCGCGGCCCGCCTCCCGGTCGCGCGCCCAGCCGAAGTTTCCGTGCACCAGCGTGGCCTCGGTGAGGTTATACGTGAGCGGAACGAGGACGAAGGGGTTATTCCACCCGCGGTGCGTTTCATTGAGAGGGCGGCGTGTCACCCCCGCGACGATGCCCAATCCGATGGAATGGTCGTCGGGCGAGAGGAGCACGCGCTTGCCCTGCACGTACGCCTCGCTGAATCGCGCCTCGCCGCCCTCGCGCGTGCGCGCCCCGCCCACCTGCCACTCGATGCCGAGCCCGAAGTGGCACGCCGGCACCGCCCACGCGGTCGTCGTGCCCTCCCGCGTGCTGTCCACCCAGGCTTCGAGTTGGCAGCGGTTTTGCTCCAGCACGCTCGCGTTTTCCGTCGCCAACGGCCGGCCGGCCAGCGCCGGCATCGCCAGGAAAAATGGGGTCAGAACAAGC
>JBBQBW010000287.1:0-4477 GCA_038318025.1 Burkholderiales bacterium
CGGGATCCAGCCGCCCCATCACGGCGAAGCGCCCCGGATGCGCGCGCGCCGCTGCGAGCGCGAGGTCGTTGCGATCGCCTTCCCAGGAGGGCGGCACGATCACCACCCGCTCGACACCCGCGGCATCCATCTCGCCCAGCACTTCCGCGGCGCTCCAGGGAATGTCGCGCTGCGGATGGGACCGCGCGGGCCACGGGCGCTCGGGCGTGTTCGCACCCCAGATGTGGACCTGGGAGTCGACGATGCGCATCGTCACTCGACTTTCGCCCCGGACTGCTGCACGACGGTGCGCCACTTCCCGTATTCGCTCTTCACGAAGGCGCCGAATTTCTCCGACGAGCCTTTCATGCTCATTCCTTGTAGGTGGGATCCATGCGGTCCAGCTTGCGCAGCAGCGCGGGCCACTCCATCACGCCGTAGGGGCGGCGCGTCTGCGGCTGGTAGTTCATGTAAGTCTCCTGCAGCACCGGTTGCGGCACGGGCACCAGCTTCGCTCCCGTGGCCATGGCCGCCAGCTGCGAGCGCGCGGTGAGCTCGAGGCGATGCATCCAGTTGAAGGCTTCTGCGATGGTCTTGCCGACCGTGAGGAGGCCGTGGTTGCGCAGGATCAACGCTTCTCCGGTGCCGAGGTCGCGCAGCAGCGACTCCTCCTCCTTGGTGTCGAGCACCACGCCCTGGTAGTCGTGGTAGCCGATCTTGAGGAAACGCATCGAGGTCTGCGAGATCGGCAGCACCCCGCAGTCGAGCGCCGAGAGGGCCATGCCGGCCCAGGTGTGGGTGTGGATCACGCACGCCACGTCGTGGCGCGCCTTGTGGATGGCGCCGTGGATCACGTAACCGGCCTTGTTGATGCCGTAGTTCAACGCGCCGAAGTCGGGCTTGGCGAGGATGTTGCCGTGGATGTCGATCTTGATCAGGCTCGAGGCCGTGATCTCCTCGTACATCATCCCGTAGGCGTTGATGAGGAAGGCCCCCTCCTCGCCCGGCACCGCCGCGGAGACATGGTTGGCCATCATGTCCGACATTTCGTAGAGGTCCACCAGCCGGTAGCAGGCGGCCAGGTCCACGCGCGCCTTCCATTCCTCGGCAGTGACCTGGTCCTTGAGCGACTTGAGGGTGAGGTGTGCCATGTTCGACATGATGTGTCTCTCCTTACTCGGAAGCGATTGCGGGCAGCGGGCGCCGCCGCTCGAGGTGGAAACGCACCAGCGCGGCGAAGCGGTACAGGGCGTGCATGAACTTGCCGTAGGGCAGCGTGAGGAAGAGCGCCATCACCGCTCCCAGGTGCGCGGCCAGCAGCACGCCCATGGCGCGCGTCTCGCGCAACAGCATCAGGGCGAGGCCGGTGGCGCTCACCAGGAACAGCAACGCGAGGAACCCCATGTCCATGCCGGTCTGGCTGCGGTCGGCGAGGTCCGGGTCGCGCCGGTACTTGAGCCAGGCGAGCCCCACGGGCCCGACCAGCAGCCCCAGGCCGCCCAGCGTGCCCAGCACCACGGGCAGGCTCCAGAAGGGATACGGCGCCTTGATGCCGAAGACATAGTGGTAGATCGTCGCCACCGTCGTCGCGGCGAAGCAGAGCATGAATCCGTAGAAGGTGAGGTGGTGGAAGTTGCGCCGCGCGAAGGACGGCCGCTCGTCGGGGTAGGTGCAGCCGTCGCCCCCGCCGTCGAGGTAGCGCAACTGCGCCGCGTCGCGCGTGGCGCTGGCGAGCGCAACGGGCGCCACGAAGTCGCCCACCGCCTCGCCCAGCCCCGGCCAGAAACTCGCGAAGCTCATCGCGAAGGCGAGCAGCACGAAGCCGAACACGGCGCCGAAGGTCCCGGCCATCACGTTGTGCGGCAGCACCGCGTAGAAGGAGCCCTGCGCGTCGGACCATGCCGCGAAGAAGCGCTCCGGGCTCGCGTACCACGCGGTGAAGCCGAAGAAGAAGGCGAGCGACAGCGCCGTGACGAGGCTCACCACCAGGCCGTTGCGATCGAAGGCACGGGCGAGGAACCCCGGCCACGCATGTTTGCGATAGGTCTGGGCGCGGACTTCGGCCATCAGGCGCGGGAAGTTCACCTGGAACTCGTGCGGCGGCGCGTACTGGCATGCGTAGAGGCACGCGCCGCAGTTGTGGCACAGGTTCGCGAGGTAGTGGACATCGTTGTCGTCGAACGAGAGGCGCCGCTCGAGCGCCGGAAACACCGCGCAGTAGCCCTCGCAATAGCGGCAGGCGTTGCAGATGTTGAGGACGCGCTCGGCCTCCTCGATCAGCTCCGGGAGTGTCCGTGCGCTAGCCGTGGACATGGCGCGCGGCCTCCTCGCCGGCGATGCGGCCGAAGGTGGTGCCGATGGCCATGCCGATGCCAGCGAGGTAGCCCTTGCCCAACACGTTGCCGGCCATGATCTCCCCCGCGGCGAACATGTTCTGCGCGGGGGTACCGTCCTTCATCAGCATGCGAGCCTTGTCGTCGATGGCGACCCCGAGGTAAGTGAAGGTGATTCCGGGCCGCAGGGGATAGGCGAAGAAGGGCGGCGTGTCGATCGCGCGCGCCCAGTGGGTCTTGGGCGGGTCGAGCCCGGAGGTAGCGCAGTCGTCCAAGATCGTATGGTCGAAGGTGCCGGGACACACGGCTGCGTTGAAGCGCTCGACCGTCGCGGCGAGCGCGGCAGGATCGAGCTTGAGCTGCACCGCGAGCTGCCCCATGCTCGCGGCCTTCACCGGCGGGTACACCGGCGGCATGAACTTGCCCATCGACTTGGCGTCGATGATCGAATAGGCGATCTGCTCCGGCTGGCCGGCGACGAGGCGCCCCCAGATGGCGTAGCGCTTGGGCCAGAAGTCCTCGCCCTCGTCGGAGAAGCGCTGCGCGTCGCGGTTCACCACGATCCCGAGCGAGACCGCGTCGACCCGCGTCACGATGCCGCCGTCGAACCTGGGCGAGCGCGCGTCGATGGCGACGCAATGGCCCTGCAATGCATCGCTCACCTGCTTCGCCCCCCCGTCGAGCAGCAGCTTCAGCACCCGCCCCATGTTGTAGGGCGTGCCGCGCACGATGAAGTTGTCCGCCGGCGGGCCCCACGCCTCGCGCAGCCACGCGAGGTTCGACTCGAAGCCCCCGGAGGCGGCGATCATTGAGCGCGCCTGGAGGCGGTGCTCCACGCCGTGGCGCATCACCCGGGCGGCGACGAACCGCCCGCCGTCGAGCTCCAGGTCCACCACCTCGGTGTCGTAGGAGACCTCAACCCCGGCCGCCCCGGCCGCGGTGTAGTACGCGTTCATCAGCGCCTTGCCCCCGCCGAGGAAGAACGCGTTGGTGCGCGACAGGTGCAGCGTGCCCCCGAGCGGCGCCTGGAAGCGCACTCCGTGCTGCTTCATCCACGGCACGTGGCGCCCGGTCTCGCGGATCGTCATGCGGGCGAGACCCTCGTCGGTGAGGCCGCCGGTGACCTTGAGGAGGTCCTGCCAGTATTCCTCCTCGGGGTACGACTCGGTGAGCGGCGGGAGCGGCCCCTCGTGCATGGTGCGTATGTTGCGCGTGTGGCGGCTGTTGCCGCCGCGGTAATGGATCGGCGCGGCCTCGACGACCAGGACCGTGAGCCCGGCCCGGCGAGCCGTGAGGGCGGCACAGAGGGCGGCATTGCCGCCGCCGAGGATCAGCAGGTCGTAGGTGGTAGTGGGGTCCAACGAGGAGGCTCGGCGGGCGACTGGTGCACCATTGTATACATCGGCATACCTGTGTCAAACTCGCGCATGACCAGGGGCCCCGCGAAGCCGCGCTTCCGCACCGCCACGGCGGGCATATTCCGTGGCGCGAGCGCCTATCTCCAGCTCCACACCGCGATCCAGGACGGGACGCTCAAGCCCGGCACGCGGCTGCGGGAGGTGGAAGTGGCCGAATGGCTGGGCGCCAGCCGCACGCCGGTGCGGGAGGCCCTGGGGCGCCTCGAGGCCGAGGGCCTGGTGACGCGCGATCCGCACCGCGGCATGATCGTCGCCGAGCTCGATTCCTCGATGGTGGGCGAGCTCTACGTGATGCGCGAGGTGCTCGAGGGCACCGCCGCGGCGCTCACCGCCCGCCACGCCTCCGACGTGGAGATCGCCACGCTGAGGAGCCTCGCCGATCGCGACCGCCAGCTCCACGCCGACCCCGCCCTCCTCGCGCGCAACAATCGCCGGTTCCACGACACCCTCTATCGCAGCGCGCACAATCGCTACCTGCTGCGCACCCTGAGCTCCCTGCAGGAGGCGATGGCACTGCTGGGGCAGACCACCCTCGCCCTCCCGGGGCGCTCGAAGACCGCGCTCGACGAGCACGAGGAGCTCATCGGCGCACTCGAGCGCCGCGACGCGCCCGCGGCCGAGGCGGCCGCGCGCGCCCACATCCGTTCCGCCTACCGGGCGCGCCTCGCGCTCCTGCTGAAGGCGGCTTGACAGCCGTTCCAACCGGAGGATCCATGAACCATTCGAACCGCCTCACCTTCCTGCGCC
>JBBQBW010000288.1:0-4464 GCA_038318025.1 Burkholderiales bacterium
ACTTCGGCACCGGCTACTCCTCGCTCGGGCTGTTGCGCGGGCTGCCGATCAAGGCCGTTAAGATCGACCGGTCGCTGGTGAGCTCCTGCCCCAGCAAGCGCGAATGCGCCGCCATCGTGCAAGCCACCGCGGCGTTCGCGCGGGCGCTGGACATCCGCCTCATCGCCGAGGGGGTGGAAACCGAGGAGCAGCGCGCCACCATGCAATCATTGGGGTGCGCCACCGCGCAGGGCAACTTCTTCGGCCGGCCGGTTGAATGGGCAAGGGCACTGCCATCCCGGGCTGGAGCTACGCTCCGAACTAACGGGTAGCGGCAATCACCATCGCCGAAGCCGAGGTGATCTTCTTCGCGTACTCGATGTCGAGGAACTCGTTGGGCCCGTGGGCGTTGGACTTCGGCCCCAGCACTCCCGTCACCAGGATCTGCGCTGACGGGAATTTCGCGCCCAGCATCCCCATGAAAGGAATCGTCCCGCCCTCGCCCATGTAGGCGGCGGGGCGGGAGAAGAGCGCCTGCGAGGCGCCGTCGAGCGCCGCGGCGAGCCATGAGGCGGTGGGGGGCGCGTTCCAGCCCGTGGAGCCTCCCGAGGTGAACGTGACCTTCGCCTGGTACGGCGGGTCGCTCTCCAGCAGCCCTTTCATCGTGGCCGCGGCGCGCGGGCCGTCGACCAGCGGCGGCAGGCGCATCGAGAGCTTGAGCGAGGTGTACGGGCGCTGCACGTTGCCGGCGCTCGCGATGGGCGGAAGGCCGTCGGCCCCGGTGACGGCGAGCGCCGCGCGCCAGGTGCGGTTCAGCACGATTTCCACCGGCTCCTTCGTGACCGGCTGGGCGAACAGGCTCGCCGTGCCCTGGTCGTCGCAGCAGCCGGCCCACGGAAAGCGCTTCCACAGCTGCTCGCCGATGATCTCGGCCGCCTGTTTCGCCTGCGCCACGCGCTCGGCGGGAATCTCGCATTGGAACGCCTGGTGGGTCACGACGCCGGTGCGCGAGTCGTCGAGGCGGTCGAGGAGCTGGCGCGCCACGCGAAACGAGGAAGGCACCACGCCGCCCGCGTCGCCCGAGTGCACGCCCTCCTCCAGCACCTTCACCTCCAGCGTGCCGTTGACGAGGCCGCGCAGGCTGGTGGTGACCCAGAGTTGGTCGTAGTTGCCGGCGCCGGAATCGAGGGCGATCACCAGCGCCGTGTCGCCGCAGCGCGGGGCCAGCAGGTCGAGGTAGGCGGGCAGGTCGTAGCTGCCGCTCTCCTCGCAGGTCTCGATCAGGCCCACGCAGCGGGGACGGGGGATGCCCTGGGCGTCGAGTGCCGCGATGGCGGCCAGCGACGCGAATACCGCATAGCCGTCGTCGGCGCCGCCACGGCCGTAGAGCCGCCCCTCTTCCAGCACCGGCTGCCACGGGCCCATGCCCTCGCGCCAGCCGGTCATCTCGGGCTGCTTGTCGAGGTGGCCGTAGAGGACCACGGTGCGCGTGACAGCGCCTTCGCCGCGGGCCGGCGCGTCGAACCAGAGCACCGGGGTGCGCCCCTCGAGGCGAATCACCTCGAGCTTGAGGCCCTCGATCGGCTGGCGCTTCGCCCACGCCAGAGCCTGCTGCACCGCGGCCTCGATGTGGCCGTTCTCGCGCCAGGCGGCGTCGAAGTTCGGGCTCTTGGCGGGGAGCCGGATGTATTCGGTGAGCTCGCCCACGATCTGCGCATCCCAGTGGCGGGCGATGCGTTGGGAGAGGTCCTGGACGTCGTAGGGGGCGGGGTGGCGAGCGGTCATGGCGAAGCTCCGGAATGGGGTCGTGCTCCGGGCATTTTAATCCCCGGCGGGCCCCGGCGCCGGACCCGTACACTGCCGAGGTCAGGTTTCAATTCCATCCGATGATCGAAATACCGTGGTTCGCCATCTTCGTGGGCTCGTACGCCGTCTGGGTGCTCGTGGCGTGCGCCTCGCTCCTCATGAGCCGCCGCTCGCCCCAGGCGACGCTCGCGTGGATCTTCGCCTTCATCGCGCTGCCGGTGGTCTCGGGGCTCTACTACATGGTGTTCGGCCCACGACGGCTGCTGCGGCGCCGGCGCCGCTACGGGGTGGCCCGCGCCATGGCGAGCAGCGTCTCCCAGTACCTGCGCGCCACCTCGCGGCGGGAGGAGATCACCCTGGAGCGCGACTCGCGCGGCCTCGCCGCCGTAGGCCGTCGCCTGAACCAGGGCATGCCCACGCTCGCCACCGCGGTGCAGCTGCTGGACGACGGCGACCAGTGCATGCACGCGCTCGAGGCGGCGACCGCGGCGGCGCGGCACCACATCCACCTCGAGTACTACATCGGGGAGCCGGACCGGCTCGGAAGCCGGTTCCGCGACGTGCTCGCCGCAGCGGCGGCGCGCGGCGTCGAGGTGCGGATCCTGTTCGATGCGGTCGGCTCGCCGCGGCTGAAGGAGGCGTTCTGGAAGCCACTGGTGGACGCGGGCGGCGACGTGCGAATCTTCAACCCCGTGGGTTTCTCGTTCGCGACGCTGCACTTCGCCAACTTCCGCACCCACCGCAAGATCGTCATCGTCGACGGCAACGTGGGGTTCCTCGGCGGCATCAACCTCCACGACCCGGCGAGCGCCACCCGCTCCGGCAAGGACGCGTGGCGCGACCAGCACGCGCGCATCGACGGCGAGCCGGTGCGAAAGCTGCAGCGCCTCTTCCTCGAGAACTGGACCTACTCCCACGGCTCGTTCCGCATCACGGGGGAGAGCCTGCCCTCGTACTTCCCGCCCGCCGACGCGGGCGGCGCCGGCATCCCGGTGCAGATCCTCGCCTCGGGCCCCGACGACGAGAACGCGCCGCTGCTCGCCTTCTTCCTCGCCGCAATCGCCACGGCGCGCACCCGCGTGTGGATCCAGACGCCGTACCTGATCCCCGAGGAGGCGCTGGAATCGGCGCTGCGCATCGCGCAGCTGCGCGACGTCGACGTGCAGGTGATCGTGCCGAAGACCGGCGACTCGAAGATCGTCACCGCCGCGTCGCGCACCTACTGCGACACGCTGGTGAAGGCCGGCATCGTGGTGTTCGAGTACGGGCCGCCGATGCTGCACGCCAAGACCATGATCGTCGACGACACCGTGGCGGTGGTGGGCACGGCGAACCTCGACAACCGCAGCTTCCGCCTCAACTTCGAGGTCGCCGCGGCATTCTACGACCGCGGGGTGATCGACCGGCTGGCGAAGCGCTTCGAGGAGGACCGCGAGGGGAGCAGCCCCTTCCGGCGGCGCCGGGGAGGCGCGCAGTGGACGAACCTCGTGGAATCGGTGGCGCGGCTCACTTCGCCGGTTCTTTGACGGTTTGCCGATCCGCGGCTGGGGGAGATCCTGTATTCCCCCGGCGGCATCGCGCGTTAAGGGGGCATGGTCAGAGGTCCTTCCGGGCTGCCCCGGTACCCGTGGAACGCGCCCCGCCCCCCCCGGCGGGTGCGCAAGCGCCCGCCCGCACCCGTTCCAACCGGCATCCTCCTTTAGGCCCATGGCCGCGGATACGCCCGTCATACGCGGGGTCTAGCCTAGCGTTGGCTTCCTCCACAAAGAGAATCGATCCATGACCACCAAACTCAGCGCACCCTTCAAACGCGAACTCGACCTCAACGGCGACAAGTTCACCCTCACCGTGAGCCAGGAAGGCTTCAAGCTGGTCTCCAAGGGCAAGCGCAAGGGCGTGGAGCTCTCCTGGGCGTCCATCGTCAACGGCGACGCGGCCTTGGCCACCTCGCTCAATGCCTCGTTGAATCCCGGCCGGCCGAGTCTGGAGATGATGCCCGCGCACGGCGGGCGCAACCCGACCAAGCACTGATCTCTCCTCTGTAACCCTCGAGACGGAACCCGCGGTCCGGGCCGAGGCCCGCGTACCAACTCGCTGCAAGATCGACCCTGCGCGAAGAATTCGAGCGTAATGGGTGGAAGCGAGACTCACTCCCCTCCGATCGAGCGTATCGCGGCGTCTCGGCCCGGACCGCGGGTTGCATCTCGGGGGCTACAAGGGGCACAAACTCGAAACTCCAAACGCTCACAACACCCCGCGGCAATTCCCCGCGCCACACTTGCACGTGAGCTTCCCGTCATGGTGGCTCAATCCGTAGTCCACGGTGAGCTCGTCGCCCGCTGCAATGTCGCGCAGCGCGTAGAACTCGGCACGCTCCGGCTGGCACCGCATCCGCAGGTTGGGATCACACGAGTGGTTGATGAAGCGAAAGCCCCGCGGCGAATCCGTGGCGTCGAGCGCGTGTCGGTCCAGTTCCACAATCGCCACCACCTCCCGCCCCGCGGCGCGCCGTCGCGCCTCGCGGATCGAGATCGGCTCGCCCTCGAACTCGCCCACCTTCGAGCCGGAGGCGATGTCGCACCCCGCGAACAGGCCGCGGCCGGCGAAACGGCTCTCGCCCACCACCATCAGGGAGTAGATGCGGCGCCAGTCCCGCTGGGTTACGGTACGATGGCCGCG
>JBBQBW010000289.1:0-4462 GCA_038318025.1 Burkholderiales bacterium
TCACCTACGACGGCTGGAAGGCGCCCTCGATCATGCAGGTGCCCGGAGCCAAGGACGTGGCGGTGGAGTTCTTCACCATGTCCAAGAGCTACAACATGGCGGGCTGGCGCATCGGCTTCATGGTCGGCAACCCGGAGCTGGTGAACGCGCTCGCGCGCATCAAGAGCTACCACGACTACGGCACCTTCACGCCGCTGCAGGTGGCCGCCATCGCGGCGCTCGAGGGCCCCCAGGACTGCGTCGAGGAGATCCGCGCCAAGTACGAGCGCCGCCGCGACGTGATGGTGAAGGGCCTGCACGAGATCGGCTGGATGGTGGATAACCCCAAGGCCTCGATGTACGTCTGGGCGCAGATTCCCGAGATGTACCGCGCGATGGGTTCGATCGAGTTCGCCAAGAAGCTGCTGCGCGACGCGAAGATCGCAGTGGCCCCCGGGGTGGGCTTCGGCGACTACGGCGACGACCACGTGAGGATCGCGCTGATCGAGAACGAGAATCGCATCCGCCAGGCGGTCCGCGGCATCAAGGAGATGTTCCGGAAGGACGGGCTGCTGAAGTGAAGCTGACGGTGGTGCCGGTCACGGACGCGAAGGGCGCCGTGACCGACGAAGCCCTGTTGCGCTCGGCCGAGCGCGTGCACCGGCAGTTGCGCCCGAACCTGCCGCCCGGCTATCACGCCCGCATCCGGGAGGTCCTCGGGAGCGGCGCCGAGATGGACGTCGTGGAGCAAGGGGTGGCGCGCGAGCGCGCCTGCGACCTGTTCACCCTTGATTCCGGCACGCAGCGCCAGCAGGCCCACAAGTTCTACTTCCGGGAACGCATGACGATGACGGAGTTCCATTTCTCGAAGAAGCCCGGGGGTGCCAAGTGAAGCCCATCCACGTCGGCCTCCTCGGCCTTGGCACCGTCGGCAGCGGCACCATCGAGGTGCTGCGCCGCAACCGCGAGGAGATTTCCCGCCGCGCCGGGCGCGAGATCGTGATCAAGGTCGCGAGCGCGCGCGACATGAAGAAGCAGCGCAGCGTGTCGCTGAAGGGCATCGAGCTGGTGCCCACGGCGCGCGCCATCGTCGAGCGCCCGGACATCGACATCGTGGTGGAGCTGATCGGCGGCGACACCGTGGCGCGCGAGCTGGTGCTCACCGCGATCGCCAACGGCAAGCACGTGGTCACCGCCAACAAGGCGCTGTTGGCGAAGCACGGCACCGAGATCTTCGCCGCCGCCCACGCCAGGGGCGTGATGGTGGCGTTCGAGGCTTCGGTGGCGGGCGGGGTTCCCATCATCAAGGCGATCCGCGAGGGCCTCACCGCCAACCGCATCGAGTGGATCGCCGGGATCATCAACGGCACCTGCAACTACATCCTCTCGGAGATGCGCGACAAGGGCCTGCCCTTCGACCTGGTGCTCGCCGAGGCGCAGAAGCTGGGCTACGCCGAGGCCGACCCCGCCTTCGACGTGGAGGGCATCGACGCCGCCCACAAGCTCACCATCCTCGCCGCCATCGCCTACGGCATCCCGATGCAGTTGGACCGCGCCTACACCGAGGGCATAACCAAGCTCACCGCCATCGACCTCAAGTACGCCGAGGGCCTCGGCTACCGCATCAAGCTGATCGGCATCACGCGCCAGACGCCGCGTGGCATCGAGCTGCGCGTGCATCCCACACTCATCCCGTCGCGTCGGCTGATCGCCAACGTGGAAGGTGTCATGAACGCGGTGCTGGTGAAGGGCGACGCCGTCGGCCCCACGCTCTTCTACGGTCGCGGCGCCGGGGCCGAAGCCACCGCGAGCGCCGTGGTGGCGGATCTCGTCGACGTGACCCGCATGGCGACTTCCGACCCGGAGCACCGCGTGCCGCACCTCGCGTTCCAGCCCGACCGGCTCTCGAGCGCGCCGATCCTCGCCATGGAGGACGTCGAGACCGGTTGCTACCTGCGGCTTCGAGCCCTCGACCGCCCCGGCGTGCTCGCGGATGTCACCCGCATCTGCGCCGACCACGACATCTCCATCGACGCCATCTTCCAGAAGGAGGCGGGGGAGGGCGAGGACCAGGTGGACGTGGTGATCCTCACCCATCGCACGCTGGAGAAGAACGTGAATGCCGCGATCCGGAAGATCGAGGCGCTCCCCACCATCCCGACTCCGGTGGTGCGGATCCGGCTCGAGGAGTTGTTGTGATCGGCCTTTCTCCCCCGCTCAGGGGCGCCCCATTGGATCCCCGCCTGCGCGGGGATGACAGGGTCGCGGGGATGACAGGGTCGCGGGGATGACAGGGTCGCGGGGATGACAGGGTCGCGGGGATGACAGGGTCGCGGGCATGACAGGGTCGCGGGCATGACAGGGTCGCGGGCATGACAGCGTCGCGGGGATGACGGCGTGAAGTACGTCTCCACGCGCGGCCACGCCGCCTCCCGGGGCTTCACCGACATCCTCCTCGAGGGCCTCGCCCCCGACGGCGGCCTGATGGTGCCGGAGCAGTGGCCGCGGATCATGCCGGTGAAGCTGCAGGCGATGCGCGACCTCGCGTATCCGCAGCTCGCCTTCGAGATCCTGCGCTTCTTCGCCGACGACTTCCCCGGCGCGCAGTTGAAGCGCATCGTGGAGGAGACCTACACGAAGGAGAACTTCGGCACCGCGGAGATCACGCCGCTGCGCATGCTCGAGCCCAACCTGCACATCCTCGGGCTCTCCAACGGCCCCACCCTCGCGTTCAAGGACGTGGCGATGCAGCTGCTGGGACCGATCTTCGAGAACGTGCTCGCGCGCCAGGACCGCACGCTCAACATCCTCGGTGCCACCAGCGGCGACACCGGATCCGCGGCGGAGCACGCGCTGAAAGGCCGCGAGCGCATCAACGTGTTCATGCTCTCGCCCCACGGCAAGATGAGCCCGTTCCAGCGCGCGCAGATGTTCTCGCTGCAGGAGCCCAACATCCACAACATCGCCGTCGAAGGGATGTTCGACGACTGCCAGGACCTGGTGAAGGCGGTTTCGTCGGACCTTGGGTTCAAGGAGCGCCATCGCCTGGGTGCCGTCAACTCGATCAACTGGGCGCGGGTCGTGGCGCAGGTGGTCTACTATTTCAAGGGCTATTTCGCCGCCACGCGGTCGAACGACCAGCAGGTGTCGTTCGCGGTTCCCTCGGGAAATTTCGGCAACATCTTCGCCGGCCACGTGGCCAGGCAGATGGGCCTGCCGATCCGCCGCCTGGTGCTCGCGACCAACGAGAACAACGTCCTCGACGAGTTCTTCCGCACCGGACGCTACCGCCCGCGCAAGGCGGCCGAGACCGAGGCGACGTCGAGCCCGTCGATGGATATCTCGAAGGCGTCCAACTTCGAGCGCTTCATCTGGGACATGGTGGGCCAGGACGGCGACAAGGTCGCGTGGCTATGGAAGCAAGTGGAGGAGGAAGGCGGCTTCGACCTCTCGACCGACCGCGCATGGGAGAAGGTCGAGGAAGATTCGGGGTTCGTGTCGGGCCGCAGCCGCCACGAGGACCGCATCGAGACCATCCGCCTGGTGAAGAAGAAGTACGGCGAGGTGATCGACCCGCACACCGCCGACGGCGTGAAGATCGCGCTGCGGCTGCGCGAGAATCGCACGCCGATGATCTGCCTCGAGACGGCGCTGCCCGCCAAGTTCGACGCGACCATCGTCGAGGCGCTGGGGGAGCATGCGCCGCGCCCACCGGCCTTCGACGGCATCGAGGAGCTTCCACAGCGCTTCCACGTGATGCAGCCCGACGCGGAGGCCCTCAAGCACTACATCGCCCAGCGCGCGGGGACGTGATGGCCACGGCACGGGTGGAGCCCGCCTCGGTCCAGGATCGCTTCGCCTCCGAGCTCGCCGAGCGCGGCACCCAGCGCTCGTTCCCCCGCGGCGAGCTGCTGATCCGCGAGGGTGACCGCGACGACACGCTGTTCCTCATCGTCGAGGGCCACGTGCGGGTCTTCTCCACCGAGAACGGCAAGGAGGTCGTGATCGACGAGCACGGCCCGGGACGCTTCGTGGGGGAGATGGCGTTGGATGGCGACCGGCGTTCGGCGTCGGTGGAGGCGACCGAGGCGGTGCTCGCGGTGGCGATCTCGCGGCCCGCGGTGCTCGAGTACCTCGACACGCACCCGGAGTTCGCGTTGCAGCTGATCCTCACGCTGATCCGGCGCGCCCGCCTCGCCACGGCGAACTTGAAGAACATCGCGCTGCGCGATGTCTACGGCCGCATCGCTGCCCTGCTTCAGTCGCTGGCGGTAGAGGAGGGCGGGCGCCGCCTGGTGCGCGGCAAGCTCACCCAGCTCGACATCGCGCAGCGGGTCGGGGCATCGCGTGAGATGGTGTGCCTGATCATGCGAGACCTGGGCGAGGGCGGCTACGTCGCGCGCGACCGCGAGGGCCTCGTCATCAAGCGAGCGCTGCCGGAGCGCTGGTAGGACCTTCGGGGACAGACCACCAATTGCACTTG
>JBBQBW010000290.1:0-4459 GCA_038318025.1 Burkholderiales bacterium
CGCACGTACTCGTCGAGGTTCACCTGCTCGCGGAACGGGAAGCCCGTGCCGATCAGCGTCTCCTCGATCTTGTCGGTCTTGGTGACGCGGATGCGCCGGTCGTTGAGGTACGCGCCCACGCCCTTGGTGGCGGTGAAGAGCTCGTTGCGGTTGGGGTCGAACACCACCGCCTGCTGCGCCACGCCCTTCTGCATCAGCGCGATCGAGACGCAGTACTGCGGGAAGCCGTGGAGGAAGTTGGTGGTGCCGTCGAGGGGGTCGATCACCCAGACGAACTCGCGCTGCGAGTCGGTCTCGCCGCTTTCCTCGGCAAGGAAGCCGTGGTCCGGGTAAGCCTCGCGCAGCACCGCGATGATCGCCTCCTCGGCCGCGTGGTCCACCTCGGAGACGAAATCGTTCTTGTGCTTGCTGCGGATCGTGAGCTTGTCGACGTCGTAGGAGGCGCGCGTGATGATTGCCGCGGCCTTGCGTGCGGCCTTGACCGCGGTATTGAGCATGGGATGCATGCGAGAATTTTACTATGTTGCGGATCGTCCTATCCCGCCCGAGCCATCCGGGCAACATCGGCGGCGCCGCGCGCGCCATGAAAACCATGGGGTTCTCCGACCTGCGGGTAGTGGCGCCCAAGCGCTTCCCCGACCCCGAGGCGGTGGCGCTCGCCTCCGGCGCCCAGGACGTGCTCGAGGCGACGCAGGTGTGCGCGAGCCTCGAGGAGGCGCTCGAAGGCACGGTGCTGGCGGTGGGCTTCAGCTCCCGCTCGCGCGACCTTTCCCATCGGCCGCGTGCGTTGAGGGAGGCGGCGCCCGGCATCCTCGCGGCCGCCGCGGCAGGACCGGTGGCCCTGGTGTTCGGCAACGAGACCTTCGGCCTCACCAACGAAGAGCTGGGACGCTGCCAGGAGCTCACGATGATTCCCGCCAACCCGCGCTACGCCTCGTTGAACCTCGCGGCCGCGGTGCAGGTGGCGTGCTACGAGCTCGCGACCTCGGCGGCGAGTTTTGGAACGCTGTCCGAGCCGGAGCGGGAGCTTGCGCCCTCGGAGGACGTTGAGGCGCTCCACGCCCATTTCGAGGCGGCGATGATCGCGAGTGGGTTCCTCGACCCGGCGCAACCGAAACGGCTGATGGAGCGCATGCGGCGGCTCTTCGCGCGGGCGCGGCCGGAACGCGAGGAGGTGAAGTTCCTGCGGGGCATGCTCGCCGCGTTCGAGCGCGCGATGCGCCGCTAGTCGGCGCTGGCGGTCGCGGCGACTGCCGCGGCGGGGATGGTGAGCGCCAGGGCCGCCATCGCGGCCACCAGCACGCCGCCGGCCACGAAGGCGAATTTCAATCCCACGGTCTCCACGAGCCAGCCACCGGTGGCTATCCCCGCCCCCAGCCCGCTTACGATGAAGGTCGAGGACCAGGTAAAGGCCTCGGTGGCGTGGCGCGCGGGGGCGAGCCTCGAGACCAGCACCGACTGCGCCGCGATCGAGGGCGCGATGAGCGCCCCGGCGAAGAACGCCACCACGGCGAAGAGCCAGGTGGCATCAACGATCGCGTGGAGGAAGAGCGGGATCGCCATGAGCGCCAGCGCCGTCGCGAACTGGCGCTCCACCGGGGCGCGGAAGTGGAGCCCCCCGTACAGGGCGCCGCCTAGCGCGCTGCCGAGCGAGTTCACCGACAGCAGCAGGCCGCCCAGGGCCGGGGCTGCGAGGGCCGTGCCGTAGGCGGGATACCCCACCTCCAGCAGGCCGAAGCAGAGCGTGAGGCCGAAGGTGGTGGCGAAGACGCGCAGCAGCCTCGAGTCCGACAAGGGGCCCAGCAGGTGCGGGTGGGCTTGGGGGTTGCCGCCGGGGAGGTGGCGCAGCGCGGGGGATGCCACGAAGACCAGTAGCGATATCACCACCACCCCGATCGCCACCGCGAAGGCGGCCGTGGCGCCGGCGGTGGACAGGATCACCGCCGCGATCGCCGGGCCGAGCGTGAAGTTGACCTCGATGGTCACCGCGTCGAGGGAGAAGGCGGTGCGGCGGTCGTCCTCTCCCTTGAACATGTGGCGCCACACGGTGCGCGTGAGGGTCGTGATCGGAGTGGCGAAGGCGCCGGCGATCGCGGCGAACAAGGCGATGGTCGCGAACGGCGCGCGCATGTAGCCGGCCCCGAGGAGGCAGAGGAGTGCCAGCGGCGCGACGATCCCGGTCACGATGAGCACGCGCCTGGGACCGACGCGGTCGATCAGGCGCCCCTGGATCGGCGCCGCGATCGCCATCGCCACGAAGTTGATCCCCACGGCTGAGCCGGCCAGGGCGAAGGTGCCGAGGGACTCGCGCAGGAACATCAGCATCGCGAAGCCCACCATCCCCACCGGCATGCGGGTGACGAGCGATGTGAGGAGGAGGGTGCGTACGTCCGGCTGGCGGATGAACGCGGCGTACTTGCGGGCGATGCCTTTCAACGGGGGATCACGCGGGCTGAATAGTTGATTACTTTACTCGGGAATACTAGACTTCGCACAGGTTCCACCACGGCAGGGTTCTGCTTTCCCCCATGCTCAGACGCATCCGCGAAGATATCCAGTGCGTGTTCGAGCGTGACCCCGCCGCGCGAACGGTGTGGGAGGTTCTCACCTGTTATCCCGGCTTCCACGCCCTGCAGCTGCACCGGGTTTCCCACCTCCTGTGGGGATGGAAGCTGCGCTGGCTGGCGCGCCTCGCCTCCCACATCACCCGCTTCCTCACCGGCATCGAGATCCATCCGGGCGCCGTGATCGGGCGCCGCGTCTTCATCGACCACGGCAGGGGGGTGGTGATCGGGGAGACCGCCGAGATCGGCGACGAGTGCACGCTCTACCATGGCGTGACGCTCGGGGGCGTTTCCTGGAACAAGGGCAAGCGCCATCCGACCCTGGGCCGCGGCGTCGTGGTGGGCGCGGGCGCCAAGATCCTCGGTCCCTTCACCGTGGGCGACGGCGCCAAGGTCGGCTCGAATTCCGTGGTGGTGAAGCCGGTGCCCGCGGGAGCGACGGTGGTGGGCATTCCGGCGCGAATGGTGGAAGTGGGGCCCGGCCATGCAGACGCCGTCCGGATGGCGTTCGATGCCTATGCCGTCAGCGCCGACCTGGACGATCCGCTCTCGAAGGTCCTGCTCGGCCTGGGCACCCGCACCGACGACATGGATGTCCAGCTGGCCGCGATCCTCAAGCGCCTTGACGAACTCGAGCAGGCGGCTGCACCCGAACGAAAGTTTGTGGGGGGTCGTCAGCTAAACACCTGATTATAAACAAGATATACCCTGCTTAATAGTTGACTGAATCACTCGGGCATCGTATACTTGACAGAATCTATCGGGATTGTCCCGGGACGGAAGCGAGGCACAGATGAAGCTCACCACCAAGGGCCGTTTCGCGGTCACCGCGATGCTGGACCTGGCGCTCAACGGCGCCGAGGGTCCGGTGACGCTCGCGGGCATCAGCAAGCGCCAGAGGATCTCGCTCTCCTACCTGGAGCAGCTGTTCGGCAAGCTGCGCCGCCGCGCGCTGGTCGAAAGCGTTCGCGGGCCGGGCGGGGGCTACAACCTTGCCCGCCCTGCGGAGCAGATGAGCGTCGCCGAGATCATGCAGGCGGTGGAAGAGCAGATCGACTCCACCCAGTGCGGCGGACGCGAGAATTGCCACGACAACACCCGTTGCATGACCCACGACTTGTGGGAGGAGTTGAATGCGACGGTGCACGGCTTCCTCGCCGGCGTGACCCTCGCGCAGCTGGTCGAGCGCCAGCGCACCAAGCCGGTGGCGATGGTGCGCGCTGCGCCTCGCGTCCGTGAAACCCATCCCCTTTCCGCCTGAACCCATGGACACCCGCAAGCACCCGATCTACCTCGACTACTCGGCCACCACGCCGGTCGACCCACGCGTCGCGCAGAAGATGATCCCGTGGCTCACGGAGCAGTTCGGCAATCCCGCCTCGCGCAGCCACTCCTTCGGCTGGGAGGCCGAGCATGCGGTCGAGGCCGCGCGCGAGGAGGTGGCGAGGCTGGTGAACTGCGACCCGAAGGAGATCGTGTGGACCTCGGGCGCCACCGAATCCAACAACCTGGCCCTCAAGGGCGCCGCGCACTTCTACAAGGCGAAGGGCAAGCACCTCGTCACGATGAAGACCGAGCACAAGGCGGTGCTCGACACGATGCGCGAGCTGGAGCGCGAGGGCTTCGAGTGCACCTACCTCGATCCTAAGCCCGACGGCCTCGTGGACCTGGCGGTGCTGGAGGGCGCGTTGCGGCCGGACACGATCCTGGTCTCGATCATGCACGTGAACAACGAGATCGGCGTGATCCAGCCGATCGAGGCGATCGGCGAGATGCTGCGCGCGAAAGGCATCCTGTTCCACGTCGACGCCGCGCAGTCCACCGGCAAGGCGCCGATCGACCTGGCGAAGGTCAAGGTCGACCTGATGAGCTTCTCCGCCCACAAGACCTACGGG
>JBBQBW010000291.1:0-4456 GCA_038318025.1 Burkholderiales bacterium
GGGCGGTGTGCAGGCCCACCTCCGAGAAACAGGATTCCCACATCTGCACCAGGCCCATCTGGCCCACGGCGGCGGCAGCTTGAAGCTCGCTCACGGCGTGCGGGCGGCGGGTCCATCCGAGGCGCTTCATCCCTTCGGCGATGGCGCCGGAGGAAACCACCAGCACCTCCACGCCGCGCGAGCGCAGTTGGGCGATCTGGCGCACCCAGTCCGCGATGGCGCCGCGGTCGAGGCCCGCGCCCGCGTTGGTGAGCAGCGAGGAGCCGATCTTCACCACGACGCGCCGCGCGGCGGCGAGCGGCGTGGTGCTCACTCTTCGTCGCGCGCGGGCGCCGGGCCGCGGCGTCCGGCGCTCCTCTCGCCGTCGAGGAACTCCATGATCGCGAAGGTGAGCGCCGGGCAGCCCTCGCCGGTGATGCCGGCGATCACGAACCAGGGGTCCTTCCACTTGAGCTTCTTCACGATCGCCGCGGCGCGCTTCTTCGCTTCCGCGGGGTCGAGCAGGTCGGCCTTGTTCAGGACCAGCCAGCGCGGCTTCTTCGCGAGCGACGCGTCGTACTTCTTGAGCTCGCCGGCAATCGCCTTCACCTCGGCCACCGGATCGATCGCCGCGTCGAATGGCGCGATGTCGACCAGGTGCAACAGCAGGTGGGTGCGCTGCAGGTGGCGCAGGAACTGGTGGCCGAGGCCCGCGCCTTCGGCCGCGCCCTCGATGAGCCCCGGGATGTCGGCCACGACGAAGGAGCGACTCTCGTCGACCCGCACCACGCCCAGGTTCGGATGCAGCGTCGTGAATGGATAATCCGCCACCTTCGGGCGCGCCGAGGACACCGCGCGGATCAAGGTCGACTTGCCGGCATTGGGCATGCCGAGGAGTCCCACGTCCGCGATCACGCGCAGTTCCATGTCGAGCTTGCGGGTCTCGCCCTCCTCGCCGTGGGTGAACTGGCGCGGCGCGCGGTTGACACTCGACTTGAAGTGGATGTTGCCGATGCCGCCCTTGCCGCCCTTGGCGAGGAGGGCGCGCTCGCCTTCCTTAGCGAGGTCCGCCATCACCTCGCCGCTGTCGGCGTCCTTGATGACGGTGCCCACCGGCACGCGCAGGATGATGTCGTCCGCGCCCTTGCCGTACTGGTCGCGGCCGCGGCCGTTCTCCCCGCCCTTGGCGCGGAAGATCCGCGTGTAGCGGAAGTCGATCAGCGTGTTGAGGTTCAGGTCGGCCACCGCCCAGATGCTCCCGCCGCGCCCGCCGTCGCCGCCGTCGGGGCCGCCGCGGGGCACGAACTTCTCGCGCCGCATGGAGGCGCTGCCGTCGCCGCCTTTGCCGGCGATGACCTCGATCTTGGCTTCGTCGAAGAATTTCATTTCGTTGCGCTTGCCCGGTGAGGTTGCATTAGCGGGGTGCGAAGTCCGCAAGCGCCACCCGCACGCCCAGGGCGATGAAGGTGAGCCCGGCGAAAACGTTGAGGCGTTCGGCGATGGCGGGTTTCGCCCTCAGCCGCGCGCCGATCCAGCCGGCGAAGAGGGCCACGGCGCCGAAGACCACGACCGTGATCGCCATGAAGATGGCGCCGAGGAGGGCCATCTGCAGTCCCGCGTTGCCGGCCTGCGCATCGACGAACTGCGGCAGGAAAGCAAGGAAGAAGAGCGTCACCTTCGGGTTCAGCATGTTGCCTACGACGCTTTGCCGGAAGATCGTGGCGAGCCCGCGCTGGTCGTTCGCCGCTTCCAGCGTGAAGGCGTCGCGATGCCGCAGCGCCTGGATGCCGATCCACACCAGGTACGCGGCGCCCGCGTAGCGCACCAGGTCGAACGCAAGGGGTGAGGAGCGGATCAACGCCGCCACGCCGATCGCGGCGAGCACGGTATGGAAGATGCAACCGATGGCGAATCCCAGGGCCGCGGCGATTCCCGCCCGCGCGCCCTGCGCGATGCCGCGCGCCAGGACATAGACGATGTCCGGCCCGGGCGCCAGGGCCAGCAAGGTTGCGGCGACGATGAACAGTCCGATCTCGGGCATCTCAGGTCATCTCCGCGGTTGATGTCGTCCCCAACAAAAAAGCCCCGCACGAGACGGGGCTTCTTCGCGTTCGAAAGAAGCCTACTGCTGCTGCTGCTCGGCCGGCTCGATCGAGACGACGGACTTGCCCTTCGGGCCGTGCTTGCCGTACTTCACGTGGCCGGTGGACGTCGCGAACAGCGTGTGGTCCTTGCCGATGCCGACGTGCATGCCGGGGTGGAACCGGGTGCCGCGCTGGCGAACGAGGATCGAGCCCGCGTTGACGAGCTCGCCGCCGTAGGCCTTCACGCCCAGGCGCTTGCTTTCCGAATCGCGCCCGTTGCGTGACGAGCCGCCTGCTTTCTTGTGTGCCATGGTGTCGGTTCCTTCCTCAGGCGATCGCGTCCACACGGATTTCCGTGTAGTTCTGGCGATGTCCCTGGGTCTTCTGGTAGTGCTTGCGGCGGCGCATCTTGAAGATCTTGACCTTCACGCCGCGACCGTGGGAGATGACGGTGCAGGAGACAGTGGCTCCGGACACCAGGGGATTACCGACCTTCAGCGCTTCTCCATCCGCGACCATGAGGACCTGGTCGAGGACAACTTGAGCGCCAACGTCTGCCGGTATCTGTTCTATTTTGATTTTTTCGCCGGGGGCAACGCGATACTGCTTGCCGCCGGTTTTTATGACCGCGTACATTGTGGACTCCATTGCGTTTTGAGTGTCTCGGAGGGGTCGCCCGGCGTCTACCGGATGCGTTCCAACCGAGCCCGCTATAATACGCGAATTCCCCCGTAAGGTCAAAGACTTGTCCCAGCGTCATCCGTTGGCTCCCGCGAGCCTGGAATCGATCCGGGCACCCATCGCCGCGGATCTCGCCTGCGTGGATGAGGTGATCCGGGAGCGTCTTTCCTCAGAGGTGGTGCTGATCCGCACCATCGCCCAGTACATCGTGGGTTCCGGGGGCAAGCGCCTGCGCCCGGCGCTGGTGCTTTTGGCCGCCGGGGCCTTCCGGCTCGAGGCCCCGTCCCGCCACGAGCTGGCGGCAGTGATCGAATTCATCCACACCGCCACCTTGCTTCATGACGACGTGGTGGACGAGTCGAGCCTGCGCCGCGGCCGCAAGACCGCCAACGCCGAATTCGGCAACGCCGCCTCGGTCCTGGTGGGCGATTTCCTCTATTCCCGTGCCTTCCAGATGATCGTGGAGTCCGGCAGCCTCGGCATCATGAAGGTGCTGGCCAACGCCACCAACGTGATCGCGGAGGGCGAGGTGCTGCAGCTCCTCAACGTCCACGACCCGGACACCGACGAGCAGAGCTACTTGAAGGTGATCCGCTTCAAGACCGCCAAGCTGTTCGAGGCCGCCACCCAGGTGGGCGCGATCCTGGGCGAGGCGGAGCCGGAAGTGGAGCGCGCCATGGCCGACTACGGCATGCATCTGGGCACCGCCTTCCAGCTGATCGACGACGTCCTGGACTATTCCGGCGACTTGACCGAGACCGGCAAGAATCTGGGCGACGACCTGGCTGAGGGAAAGCCCACGCTGCCGCTCATCTACGCGATGCAGGCGGGCACTCCGGCCGAGCGCGAGATGATCCGCCACGTGATCGAGCACGGCGGCAAGGCGGACCTGGAGGGGGTGGTGGCGGCGATCCACCGGGTGGGCGCCCTCGACTACGCGCGACAGCGCGCGAGGACCGAGGCCGACACCGCCATTGCGGGATTGGAGGGCGTTCCCGATTCCCCGTGCCGCGACAGTCTGCTACAATTGGCGCACTTTTCTGTCGAGCGAAGGTTCTGATTCGACAGGATTTCGGAGGGCCTCCCGGCCCATCCATTCGGGGTGTAGCTTAGCCTGGTAGAGCGCTACGTTCGGGACGTAGAGGCCGGAGGTTCGAATCCTCTCACCCCGACCAAATTCTTGATTCCGCATCAATAACTTAGGTGACTTGATGCGCGAACGCAGGCCAATTCTAGGCCAATGCTAGTAACTGTGCCCGAACGCACTCTCGATATCGTTCTTCCGTACAGTCTCGAGCACGAGACCATGGAAGCATTCATCGAGGCGGCTATCGATGAGCGCGGGGTGCCACGCGCAAAGCTAACGCGGTTCAGCGTGGAACGCCTGGAATGGGTGGACCCCACCGGTGTTGCGGCCTTAAGCAGCTTGCTCGACTACCTCGCAAAGAACGGGTCGGAGCCACGATTGGTCGGCATCAGGAAGCCGTTTTCAGGCTGCATCGCCTACCTTGACGATTCCGGGTTCTTCGCTGAATACGGACAACAGCTACGCCCGGACGCGAAGTGCCGGAGGTCGACCGTTGGATTCGAGCGCGTACCTCAGGATCGAATGGTCGAGTACCTAGGCTTCAAATTGGTGCCGTGGATGGCCGCTCGCGTAGGGTTGGAGCCAGACTCGATAGCTTCAGTGAAAGCTAACCTCGAGGAGGTCT
>JBBQBW010000292.1:0-4397 GCA_038318025.1 Burkholderiales bacterium
CCTTGTCGGCGCCGGAGAGCAGCATGCGCACCAGCTCCTCGTTCAAGCGGCTCCAGACCATCCCGATGCGCAGGCCCTCGCCGGCCAGGTCGGGGGTGGTGATGTTCATACCGCCTTCACCGTCACCTTGTCATCGGGGGACACGTACTCGACGACCTCGAGGCCGAAGCCCTCCATGCTCGGGATGCGCTTGGGTCGCGCCAGCACGCGCATCTTGCCGACCCCCAGGTCCTTCAGGATCTGCGCGCCGATGCCGTTCAGGCGCGGGTCCCACTTGCGGTTGGCCGCTGCGCGCTTCTGGGTGGTGGCGGTCACGCGCTCGAGGATCTCGCCCGCCGGTTCGTTGCGGCGCAGCAGCACGATCACGCCCTCCTGGTTCTGGGCCACCATGCGCATCGCGTCCTGCACCGAGTAGGCGTGGCGCGAGGTGTCGAAGTCGAACATGTCGAGGGAGACGAAGGGCTCGTGCACGCGCACCAGCACCGGCCGCGCGGGATCGGGGCTGCCCTTCACCAGCGCGTAGTGCACTTCGTTCACGGTCTTGTCGTGATAGACGCAGAGGCGGAAGGGGCCATAGGTCGTGTGGACCTGGCGGTCTGCCACTCGCTCCACCAGCGTCTCGGTCTCGCTGCGGTGGCGGATCAGGTCGGCGATGGTGCCGAGCTTCATCCCGTGCTGCGCGGCGAAGGCATGCAGGTCGGGCATGCGCGCCATGGAGCCATCGGGATTCATGATCTCGCAGATCACCGCCGCGGGAGTGAGACCCGCCAGCTCGGCGAAATCGCAGCCCGCCTCGGTGTGCCCGGCGCGCACCAGCACCCCGCCGTTCTGCGCCATCACCGGGAAGATGTGGCCGGGCTGGATGATGTCCTGGGCCTTGGCGTGTTTCGCCGTGGCCGCGCGCACGGTGCGTGCGCGGTCGGCGGCCGAGATGCCGGTGGTGACGCCGGTGGCGGCCTCGATGGAGACGGTGAACGCGGTGCCCATGGGCGCCCGGTTGTCCGCGACCATCAGCGGGAGGTTCAACTGCCGGCAGCGCTCCTCCGAGAGGGTGAGGCAGATCAGGCCTCGCGCATGGGTGGCCATGAAGTTGATGGCCTCCGGGGTCACGAAATCCGCGGCCAGGAGGAGGTCGCCCTCGTTTTCGCGGTCCTCGGCGTCGGCGAGAACGACCATGCGGCCCAAGCGCAGCTCGTCGATGAGTTCCTGGGTGGGGGAGATGTTCACGGGAATGGGGGCAAAGAGCGATGGGGACCCTCTATTTTGCCCGATCCGGCGGAACATCCGGTACCGAGGTCACCGCCTCCTGCCAGGGAGCCTGAAATGATGCTTCGACGCACCCGCCGCACCCTCGCCGTCGCCGCCGCCACCCTCGCCCTGGGCGTGCCTGCCGGGGGGGGAGGCAGGAATCTTCCGCGCCTATGTTTCCGAAGCGGGCAACGACGCCAATCCGTGCACGCTGCCCTCGCCCTGCCGCCTCATTCCGGCCGCGCTCGCGGCGGTCAACGCCGTGGGCGAGATCTGGATGCTCGACTCGGCCAACTTCAATGCCTCCACCGTGATCATCAACAAATCGGTCACGATCCTCGCGATTCCCGGGGCCATCGGCAGCCTTGTGGCCAACAGCAGCGATGCCGTGCTGCTGAATCGCGCGGGTGCTCGCCTCTCGATGCGCAACCTCGTGTTCGTGAACCTCGCCGGCGGCTCCACCAGCGCCGTCGCGGTCGTCCAGGGGGCCTCGCTTACCATCGAGAACAGCTCGTTCACCGGCCTGCCGCTCGCGGGCGTGAACATCACGGCGATCGGCCTGAAGGCGCAGATCCTCAACTCGACCTTCAACGGCAACAACATCGGCGTGCAGGTTGCCGGCGGCATCGTGATGCTCGCGGACAACACCTTCGTGAACAACACCACGGCGGTGCGGGCGAGCGGCAACGGGGGCGCGAGCACGGGCCCACCCAACGGCACGACGCGGGTGCGGGTGAGCGACGGAAACATTCTGGACAACGGCACGAACTTCGCCATGGACAACACCGGCACGAGAGCATCGGGCCAGTGCAACGGCTCCAACATCTTCGTGCGCCCCGGCATCAACGAGTCGGGGTACACCAACCGTGTGCTGGTGACCGGCTCCTCCGACTTCAATACGGGTTGCCCGCCCGGCTCCTACTCGATCGACGGCTGGGGCCCGCCGACCCCGTAGCGTTTCCGAAAGTGGTCGCGGCCCGGGACTCCCGGGCCGCTTTCGTTTCGTGAGCCCGAAGGTGCGGACGCGCTACCTGGACCCCTTTCCCGAAGAGGACTGAAGCGCGCCGGGCCCGATACGATTCGGGCGCGGCCAACCACGCCGCGCCCGAATCGATGCGCCGGAAACCGTTACATCTGTCCGACGTTCGAGTTCGGCGCGTTGTTGCTGTTGATGTTGCCCAGCAGGCGGTTGTTGCCGAAGGAAATGATCGTTCCGCCGCCCACCGCCAGAAGGCCGTCCGCATTCCGGGTGGCGGTGACATTCGACAGCCGAACAGTGGTGCCGCTGCCCGCGTAGATGCCGGTCGCCCCATTGTTGGACGACACGCAGTTCTCCAGCGTCATGTCCACGGTACCCGCCCCGACCGCGAGCCCGACGAAGCCGTTGTTGTCGTTGCCGGTGGAGAAAGAATTGCGCACGATCACAGTCGAGCGATCCTCGGCGCGCAGTCCGCGGCCGTTCCCGTTCATCGTGACGCCGTTCAGCGATGCCCTCGCGATCGCCGACCCGGAAGGTTGCACGTACACCGCCCCACCCGTCGCGTTGCTGATGTAGGTATCGGACATGAAGAGCGTGCCGATGCCGCTCGACGGGGTGAACATCACGCCCTGGCCAGTGACGCCGGTGATGGTGACCCTGTCGAGGTGGACCTCCACGCCGATCCCGATCACGTTCACGCCGTTGATGCCCGTTCCGGCTCCGTGGATCGACACGTTGCGGATGATGATGACGGAGCCCACCGGCGCATTCACGTTGATGCCGTTGGTTCCGGCGGAAAGGATGCTCGAGAGCGTGCCGTCACCGCTGATCGTGATCGACTTGGTGATGGTGACCGCGCCGTACCCGCCGGGATCGAGCGTGCTGATCTCGCCGCCGGTTGCGGTCTTGGAGATGGCGCCCGCAAACGTCTTGCACGGCGCGGTTCGGCTACACGGGTTCGCGTCGTCGCCCACGCCCGAGACCCAGGTGCGGGTAGCCTGGGCATTCACGGCGGTGGCGGCGAGGCAGGCAGCCCCGGCGAGAAGGAGGCTGCGGGCTGATTTCAGAAGGGAATTCATGGAAAGGCTCCTCGGGACTGAGATTGGCATGGGAGTGCGGTGGATCCCTTGATCATACGGCGTCGGAGCGCCCCAGCATCCGCTCCACGTAGCGGGCGAGCATGTCGACCTCGAGGTTGACGCGCGCCCCGTGCTCGAGGCGCCCGAGCGTTGTGACGGCGCGCGTGTGCGGGATCACATTGATCTCGAAGCACGCGCCCTCGACGCGGTTCACCGTGAGGCTGACACCGTCGACCGCGACCGACCCCTTCTTCGCGATGTAGCGCGCGATCTGCGCCGGCGCCTCGATCTCGAGCCGCACGCTGCCCCCAAGGTCCTCGAAGGCAGTCACGGTGCCGACGCCATCGACGTGGCCCGCCACCAGGTGCCCGTCGATCCGATCGGCGAGGCGCAGCGACTTCTCGAGATTCACCGGGTTGCCCTGCGAGAGACCGGTGGTGACGTCGAGCGTCGCCTTCGAGCTCTCGATGTCGAAGCCTTCCTGCGACTTCGCGACCACGGTGTGGCAGACCCCCTGGATCGCGATCGAGTCCCCGATCTTCACCTCGTCGATCGCGAAGTCGGCGACCTCGACCGATAACCGCAACCCGTTTCCGGACGGGCGCGAAGCGACGATCTTTCCCACATGGGTCACGATGCCCGCGAACATGCCTATTCCCCGAAGCGCGCGGTGACGCGCCAGTCGTCGCCCACGGCGCGCACGTCGACGATGCGCGGGCGCAGGGCCTCGTCCAGCGAAGTGATCGCGGGCAACGCGAACAGCCCCTGGCCCGAATTGCCGATCAGCATCGGCGCGTAATAGATCACCAGTTCGTCGACCACGCCGGAAACCAGGAGCGAGCCCATCAGGTTGCCGCCGGTTTCCACGGTGACCTCGTTGAAGCCGCGCTCGCCCAGCATGCGCGCGATGGCCATCAGGTCGGTCTTGCCCGGCTTGGCCGGGTCGACGGGCGCGTCGACGACCTCGGCGCCCATGTCGGCGAGCCGGTGGCGCTTCCGCGCCGCCTCGGCCACCGTGAAGATGATCGGCGGCTCGCCCTGCAGGATCTTCGCCTCCAGCGGTACGTCGAGGCGGCTGTCGATCAGCACCG
>JBBQBW010000293.1:0-4390 GCA_038318025.1 Burkholderiales bacterium
GACGCGATGTTCAATTCCTCGACGGTTCCCCACGATTCGCGCTGGAGCATCCGCTATCCGTCGCCGGCGCAGGTACGGTCTTACATGGAGCGCACGCTCGAGGAGACGGTCGAGAGCGTCGCGACGGTCGAAGAGTCCGCGCTCTACTTCCCGGCCCTCGCGCTCGTCCACGAGGACATGCATGGCGAGGCGTTGCTGATGACCCTGCAGCACCTGGGGCTGCCCCCGCCTGCGATCGACGCGCGCGAGCCGCCGCAATCCATTGCGCGGGACGCAGACGTGGATTTCGCCGGTGGCACCTTCACCCTCGGGGCGCGCTCCGGCGCACCCGGGTTCGTGTTCGACAACGAGCGTGGCGCGCATGAGGTGGCGCTCGCCCCGTTCTCGATCGCCACGTATGCGGTGACGCAAGGCGAGTTCGCCGCGTTCGTGGAGGAGGGCGGCTACGGCAGCGACGAATGGTGGACGCCCGAGGGTCTGGCGTGGCGCGCCGCATCACATCGAACCACTCCCGCGTACTGGCGTCGCGCCGGGGAAGGGTGGGAGCAACGGAGGTTCGATCGCTGGGTGCCGCTGGCGAAGGAGGCGCCCATGGTCCACGTGAACCTCCACGAGGCCAGCGCCTGGTGCCGCTGGGCCGGTCGCCGGCTGCCCACCGAGGCGGAGTGGGAGTTCGCGGCGCGCGACGGCGGCGGCGATCGCTGTTTTCCCTGGGGCGACGCGGCGCCCGAGGGCGCGCCCGGGCTCGACCTGCGCCATTGGGGGCCGTCGAGCGCCTTTCCCGAGCCGCGGCCGGGCGGAAACGGCCTGCGCCAGATGATCGGCGGCGTCTGGGAGTGGACTGCATCACCCTTCACGCCGTACCCGGGATTCTCCCCGGACCCCTATCGCGACTACTCGGAGCCGTGGTTCCACACCCACTACGTGCTGCGCGGCGGCAGCTTCGCCACCCGCTCGCGGCTGGCGAACGCGCGCTACCGAAATTTCTACCTGCCCCATCGCGACGATTGCTTCGCGGGATTTCGCACCTGCGCGTTTTAGTGGTGACTGGGCCTGTATAATTCGTGGTGGCGGGCCTCCCCGCATTGAAGTCCGATGAACCTGGTCAGGTCGGGAACGAAGCAGCCACAGTCGGTCGCTTCAAGTGCCGGGGGTCAGGCTCGCCACTAAATTCAGCCGAGGGCCCGATGTCGAGGCCCTGAGGCGCTACCGCTCCCCACGATCCCCATGGCTTACCAAGTCCTCGCGCGCAAGTGGCGTCCCCGGGCCTTCGAGGAGATCGTGGGCCAGCCCCACGTCGTGACGGCGCTCACCAACGCGCTCGACACCCAGCGGCTGCACCACGCCTATCTCTTCACCGGCACCCGCGGCACCGGCAAGACCACGCTCGCGCGCATCCTCGCCAAGGCGATCAACTGCGAGACCGGCATCACCTCGCGCCCCTGCGGCAAGTGCCGTGCCTGCACCGAGATCGACTCCGGGCGCTTCGTCGACCTCCTCGAGGTGGACGCGGCCACCAACACCAAGGTCGACGAGATGCGCGAGCTGCTCGACACCGCGCAATACATGCCGGTTTCGGGGCGCTTCAAGGTCTACATCATCGACGAGGTGCACATGCTGTCGCGGCATGCGTTCAACTCGATGCTGAAGACGCTCGAGGAGCCGCCCGAGCACGTGAAATTCATCCTCGCCACCACTGATCCGCAGCGTCTGCCGGTCACCGTGCTGTCGCGCTGCCTGCAATTCAACCTGAAGCCCCAGGCGCCGCCGATGGTGGCCGGGCACCTGAAGCGCGTGCTCGAGGCGGAGAATATCCCCTTCGAGGAGCTGGCGCTGATGGCGCTCGGCAAGGCCGCCGCCGGCAGCCTGCGCGACAGCCTCTCGCTCCTCGACCAGGCCATCGCCCACGGCGGCGGCAAGGTCACGGCGGCGCAGGTGGCGCAGATGCTCGGCACCCTCGGCGGCGACCTGGTCTGGCCGCTGCTCGAATGTGTTGCGGCGGGTGATGGCGCGGGCGCCATTCGCGAGGCGGAGCGCGTGGCCGGCCGCAGCGTCTCCTTCGATTCGGCGCTGGAGGAGATCGCTTCCATATTGCATCGCGTGGCGCTTGCCCAGGCCGCAGCCCCGCCCGCCGAAGATGAGGTCGATGCCGCGCGCGTGAACGCGATGGCCGAGCGCCTCGATGCAGCCCAGGTGCAGGTCCTCTACCAGGTGGCGCTGCTCGGCCGGCGCGATTTGCCGCTGGCGCCGGACGAATTCGCCGGATTCACCATGGCGTTGTTGCGCATGGTCACCTTCACCGGGACGCCGGGCGGAGCCGCTCGAGCGCGCCCCCCCGAGGCCGCGGGATCTCCCGCGCCTCCATCAGCCGCAGCCGCCACTTCGTCCCCGGCCGCGTCCGAGGCCGCCGCGCCGGTGGAGTTCGACGGCGATTGGCCCGGCCTGGTGCAGCGGCTCGGCATCAACGGGGGGCTCGCGGCCATGGTGGCGCGCCATGGCGAGCTGGTCGCGTTCGAGAACAACCACATGCAGCTCACCGTGCCCGAGTCGCAGCGCATGTATGCTGAAAAGACCTATACCGAGAAGCTGCGCGCGGTGCTGGCGGGCCATTTCGGCCCGACGCTGCGCCTGACGGTCCAGGTCGGCGCCACCGCCGGCAAGAGCCTCGCCGCGGCGCGCTCCCGCGAGGATGCCCAGCGCCAGGCGATTGCTGCCCAGGCCATCGAGCGCGACCCCTTCGTGCGCGACGTCGTGCGCGACCTCGGCGCCGAGGTGGTCGCCTCGTCGATCAAGCCCGCCGAGGGCGATTCCCCCACTCCTTCGAACGCAAAGAGGTGACGCGATGATGAAAGGCGGATTGGCGGGCCTGATGAAGCAGGCCCAGCAGATGCAGGAGAACATGCGCAAGGCGCAGGAAGAGCTGGCGCTGGTCGAGGTCGAGGGCCAGTCGGGCGCCGGCCTCGTGAAGGTGACCATGACCTGCAAGCACATCGTGAAGAAGATCGCGATCGATCCCAGCCTGCTGGGCGAGGACAAGGACATGCTCGAGGACCTGCTGGTCGCTGCGATGAACGACGCGGCCGCCAAGGCCGAGGCGGCGACCCAGGCCAAGATGCAGGGCTTCACGGCGGGCATGAACCTGCCCCCGGGGATGGGCCTGCCCTTCTAGGGTTCCATGGACAAGCCCGCCGCGCTCGACGAGTTGATCACGGCTCTGCGCTGCCTGCCCGGCGTCGGGCCCAAGTCCGCGCAACGCATGGCCTACCACCTGCTGCAGCGCGACCGGCAGGGCGCCGAGCGCCTGGCGCAGTCGCTGGAGGGCGCGGTGGAGCGCATTCGCCACTGCGCGCGCTGCAACACTTTCACCGAGGCCGAGATTTGTTCCGTGTGCGCCTCGACGCGCCGCGACGGGACGCTCCTGTGCGTGGTGGAGTCGCCCGGCGACCTGCTGATGATGGAGCAGACCCAGAGTTACGCCGGCTTCTACTTTGTCTTGATGGGGCGGCTTTCACCCCTCGACGGCATCGGCCCGCGGGAGATCCATCTCGACCGCCTCGCGCGCCGCGCCACCGACGGGATCGTGAAGGAAGTGATTCTCGCCACCAACTTCACGGTGGAAGGCGAGGCCACCGCCCACTACATCTCGGAATTGCTCGCCGGGAAGGGCCTCACGCTCACCCGGATCGCCCGCGGATTGCCCGTGGGAGGAGAGCTGGAGCATGTGGATAGCGGCACTCTCGCCCAGGCGGTGCTCGAACGTCGTCCGGCCTGAGCCTGTAAGTCACTGATTTGCGACGGTCACGTCGGAACACAAGAAATGAGGCGTCGGTAGGCGTTGACGCAGGACCCCAAAACTGACATAATTTCACCTCTCGGCCACGTGAAAACGGAGTCGAGCCTGGCGCGGGGTGGAGCAGTCTGGCAGCTCGTCGGGCTCATAACCCGAAGGTCGCAGGTTCAAATCCTGCCCCCGCAACCAATCCCATAATCAGCACGGCAAGGGATAGCCATCGCTCTTTAACAAATTACAGCCGATAGAGGTGGGTGCTGCGGTGCTATAGCCGAGGGGCCAGGATTCGTTCTGGTTGCCGAGGCTGTCAAAGCAAACGTAGTGCTCACTTGGATCCATGTGATTCTTTGTGAGTTTTGTAGTAACTGATGGATTGAACTGAAGAGTTTGATCCTGGCTCAGATTGAACGCTGGCGGAATGCTTTACACATGCAAGTCGAGCGGCAGCGCGGGGGCAACCCTGGCGGCGAGCGGCGGACGGGTGAGTAATGCATCGGAACATGTCCATGTCGTGGGGGATAGCCCGGCGAAAGCCGGATTAATACCGCATACGCCCGAGAGGGGAAAGTGGGGGACCGCAAGGCCTCACGCGATTGGGTT
>JBBQBW010000294.1:0-4390 GCA_038318025.1 Burkholderiales bacterium
GTTATAGAGGATCGTCCCCGCGGTGACGGGCAGGAACTTGGTGAGCAGGTTGAAGGTAGTCGTCTTGCCCGCCCCGTTGGGCCCGATCAGCGCGTGGATCGAACCGCGCCGGACCTTGAGGTCCACGTGGTCGACCGCAACAAAGCCCTTGAACTCCTTGGTGAGGCCACGCGTTTCGAGGATGGTATCGCCAGTCATTCGAGAGGTCGGGAAGCAAGGCCGGGGCGCTCTGCCGCGACCTTGGCAGGGGTGGGGACGATGCGCGAATGCTACCGCAGCGCTTCCGCCTTGCACAAGGCGTCGGATGAAAGAAACCCCCGCAAAAATCGGTATTTACGTAACAAGTGTCCGGTTACCCGGACACTTCGTTCAGCCTCCCCGACGCCCGAACGCCAACGCGCCCTGGTTGCCGCCCAGGTTGTACATGAGGCCCGCCCGCTGCCCGGTGCGCCCGCTGAAGAAACCGTCGAAGCTGCCCGCGGCGTTCTGCCCGCAGGAAGGCGTGCAGCCGAGGGTGAGCGGTGCCGGGTTGGTGCCGCCGGGGATCGGGTTGCCCGAGTACGCCGAGAAATACTGCTCGCGGTAGATCGGCATGTTGGAGGCGCTGCCGGTCCAGGATTGGCCGTTGATGCTGAACGCGACCGAAGCATCGACGGTGCGGCTGGTGAAATTGGCGTTGAGGGAGGCGGAGCCCAGCGTGCCCACGTGGCCGTTGCCGTCGGTGGGGCTGGTGGAGCCGATCATGTCGTAGGCCGCCGAGCCGGTGAGCGGCAGCGCCACCGGGCCGCTCTGGGTCCCGGCGAAGATGTAGTGCAGGCTACGATTGTTGAGGTCCAGCGCCTGGCCGTTGACGGTCGCCGACCCGCCGCTCCAGCGCCCCCAGACGAGGCCCGTCTCCGGATCGGCGCCGGCCTGCAGCACCTGTGCGGAGCCCAGGGCGTAGGCGGCATGGGCTCCGGTGCCCGCGAACGGCGCGCTGAACGCGCTCACGCGGCCAGTGGTGTCCCCCGCCACTTCCCCGGGGCGGTTGGTGGTGGCGTAGGTGCGCACGAAATCGGCGAGCGTGCCGGCCGGATCGGAGATGCGCCCCTCGCGATAGGCGGCCGCGCCATTCTGTGCCGGGCCGGAGAAGCCCGCGACGCCGGTGATGAAATTCCAGTTGTTCGAGTTGCTCGAGGTCGTGTCCGAGATGCCGTAGCCCATGATGATGCCGGCCAGGCCCGTGCCGACGAGGCTGCCCTGGAAGCCGCCCGTCAGCCGCTCGCTGGTGCGCGAGCTGTCGCCGGTGCCGTTGGTGATCACCATGCGGTCGCTGGAGGAAGCCGAGAAGGCGTTGAGGGCGAGAGAAACCCCGTCCGCGCTCACGTTCCAGCGGCCACCCGGGTTGCTTCCCGCCGCCGGCAGGGACAGCGCCATGGCGAGGTCGAGCGTGCGGTTCGAGAAGTTCACGTTGATCGTCGCGGCGCCGAGCGCGCCCACCGTGTTCGCCTGGTTCGTGGGCGAGGTGCCCCCCGCCAGCGTGTACGTCGCGGTGCCGGTCAGCACGTCCGAGAGGTAGACCGGGAAGCCCGAGGGCCCGTGGATGAAGTGGATGCTGCCGGGGATGGCAACGCCGCCGCCCGGGCCGGTGAAGCTGAGCGCGCCGTTCTCGTAGCGGCCGTAGCTGATGTTGCCGCCACCGACCGCGATCGAGCCGTTGTCGCGCAACGTTCCGCCGTTGATGTAGGGCCGGATGGCGCCCTGCGCCACGGCCGAATCAGCGGAGCCGCCCAGGTAGGCGCGATAGCCGCGGAACTCGAGCCCGGTGAAATCGACATCGGCGCCGATCGCCTGACCCGCGAACGGCGATCCCACCGAAAGGATCACATCGCGCAGCGCCAGCGGGTCGGCGGAGAGATTGGCGCTCGCGTCGATGGTGGGGAAGCCCAGGCCGTTGTTGCCCACCAGCGGCGCCGGATTCTGCTGGTTCGCCGGCAACACCGGCGTGTCGCTGGGCGCGAAGTTGCGGGTCGGGCCGGCATTGCTCGCGGCACCCGAGGCGTCGCCCGCCTTGGCGTTGGTCATGTTGGTGGCCGCGTCGGCGATGAAGGCCGGCGTGGGGATGTAGCGCGGCGGCTCAGCCCCGCGCACCAGGACCGTCTGCCCGGGCCCGGTGATGAGCGTCGCCGCCCCGCCCTGTTGCGGCGGCGTGCCCGCGGGGGCTCCCGGGACCACGTTGGCAATGGCGTGGCTGCCCTCGATGGTGTGGTTCACGGTAATTGCGCCATCCACGGGTCCGCCCGCGCCGATCACGCTCTCGTCGCACTCCTTCGCCTCGCAGGCATAGAGGATGTTGCCGGAGCCGCGGATGCCCACGGTGGCGACACGGGTCTTCATCACGAACTTGTCGCGGTTGTTGGCGGCGATGAGGCCGGTGAAGGCGCGCAGCGTGCCGCGGGCGAGGGACAGGATCGCGTTCTCGCCGCTGTCGGGGCGCTCGGGATAGGCCTCGATGGCGAAGCTGGTGTTGGGCCGCAGCGACAGGCGCGCCTGGTCGACCATGGTGAGCTGCGCCATGCCGTTGGCGCCGGTCGTGACGCGGTCACCCGTATCCACCGGCGTGCCGCGCGCGGGCGTCGAGCGTTGTCCGTTGGCCTTCACCAGGGAAACTTCACCGGTGACGAAGGCGAACTCGCCGCTCGCCGCCGCCGCCGCGAGGGGTGCCAGTGCGAGGGCGATGGCGGCTGCGATGCGCTTGGGGGCCTTGTTCATGCGGTTCTCCGGGTCAATTCATGGCGCAACGGATCACCGAGGAGATCTCGTGGCGGTTGAAGTCGTAGATGTCGATGTTCGAACGGTTGGCCGAGAAGGCGTACTGCAGCCGCATGTTGCACGCTTCGCGGAACTGCCACGCGAGGCCGAAGGCGGCCTCCGCGTAGGTGTCGCGGCCCTTCTCCACCTGGGTGGAGCGCGCGAAGGAATCGCGGTCGCGGCGGGTGATGAGGCCCAGCGCGTTGAACGCCTGCAATTTGGGGGTCAGCGAATACTGGAAGTAGCTGCGCACCCCCGCCAGGTTCTTGCTCTTGTCGACGTTGGTGTCGAGGAACTGGTTGCGGGCGCGATCGTCGGTCACGAACGCCGTGAGGTAGAGCAGCGGCAGGCCCGCGCGCTCGAAGGTCTTCAGCCAGCCCACCGAGAGGTAGAGCTGGTCGAAATCCTCGATGCGGTTCTCGGGGAAGCGCACCGCGTTCACCTGGACTCCGAGGCCCAGCTGGGTGCGCGGGTCGATGGCGTGGCGCCAGTCGACGGCCACGCCGGCCATGTTGCGGTCGTTGGTGGGCTGCGGGTCGCCGGGCGCGTCGCCGTCCTGGCGGTAGGCGAGGTAGCTCGCCGCGCCGCGCCACTGGTTCGGGCCGTCGTTCAGCGCCGCGCCAGCGCGCACCTCGCCGGCGAAGGAGTTGAAGTCCGACTCGCGCCGGTAACCGCGCCCGCGCAGGTCGCCACCGGTGAAGAGGCTCCAGCCGCGCGACCACGGGTACGAGTACTCGGCCCCGACCGCGGCCTGGGCGAAGGGCGCCTTGCGCTTCACCGAGTTGCCGGTGGCCTCGATGCCGGTCAGGTTGAAGGACTGCAGCGCCGCGCCGCCGAAATCGGTCGGCACGCCGGTGATGTTGGTGTCGTAGCCCAGCCCCGCCTCGCCGTAAGCCTGCCAGCCCGCGCGGGTCTGCTGCTTGCGCTCGCGGATCGCCTCCAGGTAGCGGCCGATGGCGGTGAGCGCATTGGCGGGCGGATTGGCGGCGCGCAGCTTCACGAAGGCGGCCTCGGCCAGGTCGAAGGAGCCCGCGGCGTAGTAGGCGCGCGCCAGGTCCATCTGGGCGCCAGCGTGGTTGGGCTGCACCGCGAGCACGCGCTCGAAGGCGACGATCGCGTCGTCGAGGCGGCCACTGTCGAGGGCGGCGACACCGAGGAGGTAATCGAACTCGGGCTGGCCGGCCAGCTGGCGCTCGAGGGGAGAAAGCACTTCGAAGGCCTGCTTCGGGTTGCCCTGGGCGAGGGCCCCGCGCGCTCGTTCCAGCGCCTGGGCATCGGCCCGGGCCTCTCCCGCGCCACACAGGGCGAAAAGTGCCGCCGCCAACAACGCCGCGCGCATTGGTGCGCCTGAATCCATGGATGCTCTTCCTTGTTGTTCTTGCCGCTCGGGCTCCCCCCGGATGTTAGTCCCAAGGCCCCCTTCAGGCAATGCGGCACCACCTCCCGCCGGTGGGATAATCCCTTGACGATCCGACTCCTTTTCCGGGAACACCGCCATGAACGACCGCTCGATCGAAACCGTGCTGCTCCGCTCCGACCAGGACGGGGTGGCCACCCTCCAGCTGAACCGCCCGCGCCAGTACAACGCCCTGTCGGGAGC
>JBBQBW010000295.1:0-4373 GCA_038318025.1 Burkholderiales bacterium
CCACAGGGTGCGCGACTTTAGTTCCTTGACAAGGTACTCGTTGACGACGGTGAATTCGCCGGAGAGGTTCGACTTGACGTAGATGTTCTGGTACTCAGGCTCGATCGACGCGGCGACCCCGATGATGTTGGAGATGGTCGCCGTGGGGGCGATCGCCACGCAGTTGGAGTTGCGCATGCCGTGGGCCTTGATGCGCTTGCGCAGCGCCCCCCAGTTCATGGTCTCGGACATGTCGACCTCGACATAGCCGCCGCGCTCTTCCAGCAGGAGCTTGAGCGAATCCTGCGGCAGGATGCCCTGGTCCCAGAGCGAGCCCGCGAACGTCGAGTAGCGTCCGCGCTCGGCGGCGAGCTCCGTCGACGCCCAGTAGGCGTAGTAGCAGACCGCTTCCATCGACTTGTCGGCGAAATCGACCGCGGCGTCGGAGGCGTAGGGGATGCGCAGGACCTGCAGCGCGTCCTGGAAGCCCATGATGCCCAGGCCCACCGGGCGGTGGCGGGCGTTGGAATCGCGCGCCTTCTTCACCGCGTAGTAGTTGATGTCGATCACGTTGTCGAGCATCCGCATCGCGGTGCCGATGGTCTGCTTCAGCTTGTCGTGGTCGAGCTTGCCGTCACGCATGTGGTTCAGCAGGTTCACGCTGCCCAGGTTGCACACCGCGATCTCGGTCGCGTTGGTGTTCAGGGTGATTTCGGTGCAGAGGTTGGAGCTGTGCACCACGCCCACGTGCTGCTGCGGGCTGCGGATGTTCGACGCGTCCTTGAACGTGATCCAGGGGTGGCCGGTCTCGAACAGCATCGTGAGCATCTTGCGCCACAGGCTCTGGGCCGGGATCTTCTTGTGGAGCTTCAACTCCCCGCGGGCAGCCTTGCGCTCGTACTCCACGTAGGTCTCCTCGAAGGCGCGGCCGAACTTGTCGTGCAGGTCGGGCGCATCCGAAGGCGAGAAGAGGGTCCACTCGCCGCCTTCCATCACCCGCTTCATGAAGAGGTCGGGGATCCAGTTGGCGGTGTTCATGTCGTGGGTGCGGCGGCGGTCGTCACCCGTGTTCTTGCGCAGCTCGAGGAATTCCTCGATGTCGAGGTGCCAGGTCTCGAGGTAGCAGCAGACCGCGCCTTTCCTCTTGCCGCCGTTGTGGGCGAGGCCGCCCGTAGTCATGTACGACTCGTCGCCCTCGACCTTGAGGTCGTAGACGAAAGGCTTGGGCGAGATGTCCTGCACGTCGGTCACGCGCGAGAAGAGCTTGCCGTCGATCTCCAGCCAGTTGCGCTTGCCCAGCGGATGGCAGCCGACAAGGTTTGCCACCTTCTCGACCGCAGGAATGCGCAGATCGAAGCACTTGGTCACGCCGCTGAATTCAGTGGTCGATCCGTCAGAGCGCGTCGCGGCGTGGCTCGTGTCGCGCTCGCGGTACTGGCCCGCGGTCGGGACGCCCATGCGCAGCAGCTGGTAGCGCATCCCCTCGACCAGCGGCCGTGAGGTGTTGGTGAAGTAGATCTCCTCTCCGCGGGAGACGCCGCCCTCGGTCTCCAGCAGGCCACGCACCAGCTGCTCGGCCTGCGTGAGGGGCAAGTGCGAGAAACGGCGCGAGATGCGCTTGCGTCCCGAATCGTCGTAGAGATCGTCGTACGCGAACGGCAGTGTCGCTTCACCTGCGCCCACGGTGCGGCCGGTCGTCGCATCGCGAACGACACCGCGACCGAACGCCCAGTGCACCTGCGCACAGGTTTCGCCGCGCGCCGTCTCCCAGAAGTGGATGCCGCGCGCCTCGAGGTATGCGCGCGCGAAGGCGAGGTGCTCATCCTTTTGCGGATTGCCCGAGACGCCCCACTGCATCCCGTCCTTCGAGAGGTGGCCATCACCGAGGAGGACGCCATACATGCGGGCGTCGTCTTCGCTCAGACCCGACACCGGCACGACTTCCTTCGGCACCACCTGCGACACGTAGTCGCCTACCGAAAGCTCGCCCGCATCCACCCAGTCCGCCTTCACCTTGCCCTTGGCCAGCCACTCGAGCGTGCGGGCATTCGCCTGCTCGTTGGGCACGCCGCGGATGGCGAAGAACGGGTGACCCGCCGTGACCAGCAGGGGTTCGATGGAGTGCTTCACCCTTACCGACACCATGCGATCCGACTGGTTGTACGCGAAGCGGCGCTCGACTTCGCGATAGTTGCCGGACTTGCCAAGCACCAGGTCGCCTTGCTTCACGTCCTTGATGGCCTTCAAGCCATCCGCCGTGTAGACGCCGGTATCCGGCGCGAAGCACTGGTTTACCGCAACCGCCGTGTCGTTGACGACCTTGAGGAACGGAACCACACCCTGGGATTTGCCATTCGTTCCCTTGATGTAGGAACCCAGTGCGCGCACCGGCGTCCAGTCGTTTCCGAGTCCGCCGGCGAACTTGCTGAGGAGCGCGTTTTCCTTGATGGCTTCATAGATCCCGTCGAGGTCGTCGGCGACCGTGGTGAGGTAGCAGGAAGACAGCTGCGAGCGCAGCGTCCCCGAATTGAACAGCGTCGGCGTCGACGACATGAAGTCGAACGTGGAGAGCACGTTGTAGAACTCGATCGCGCGATCCTCGCGGTTGATCTCCTGCAGCGCGAGGCCCATCGCCACGCGCATGTAGAAAGCCTGCGGCAGCTCGATGCGGTGCTCGTTGATGTGCAGGAAATACCGATCGTACAGCGTCTGCAGGCCGAGGTAGTTGAACTGCAGGTCGCGCTCGGGCCTCAACGCTTCACCCAGGCGCTTCAGGTCGTAGCCGGCGAGCCGCTCGTCGAGGAGCTGCGCCTTCACGCCCTGGGTGATGAAGGTGGGGAAATACTCGGCGTAGCGCGTGGACATCTCGGCCTGCAGCACCTCCTCGCCCAGCACCTCGCGGCGGATGGTGTGCAGCAGCAGGCGCGCCGAGACATAGGTGTAGTCGGGGTCCTGCTCGATCAGCATGCGGGCGGCGAGGATCGCGCACTTGTGCACTTCCTCCAGCGGCACGCCGTCGTAGAGGTCGCGCAGCGTCGCTTCCATGATCCTGCCGGGCTGGACGTCGGCGCCGAGGTTCTCGCAGGAGCTCTTCAACAGGATCTCGAGGCGCTCGATGTCGAGCGGCTCGCGGGCGCCGCCGTTGGTGACGTGGATGCGCGGGCGCTTGGCCTCGGCGGCCTCCTCGATGCGCTTGGAGCGCTCGCGGGCGCGCTCGTCGCGGTAGAGCACGTAGCTGCGGGCGACCTGGTGCTCGCCGGCGCGCATCATCGCGAGCTCGACCTGGTCCTGCACGTCCTCGATGTGGAACGTGCCGCCGGCCGGATGGCGGCGCATCAGCGACTGCACCACCGACTGCGTGAGGTTATGCACCTTCTCGCGCACGCCCGCGCTGGCGGCGGCGGTGCTGCCCGAGACGGCGAGGAACGCCTTGGTCATCGCCACCGCGATCTTGTCGGGCTCGAAGCCCACGACCGCGCCGTTCCTGCGGATGATCTTGTAATCCGCGTATCGCTCCTGCGGTGTTGCGCTCTCTTCGCCGAGGATGGGGTTGGCGAGGGGGGCCGCGGGATGGATGTCGGATGCCAAGCGCATGTTTCGTCTCCTGATTTCTGTTTTCGGGCCTCGGGGTGGGTGGCTCCCGGAGGTTTCTGTCGCAACGGGCTTCTTGGGCCCGCTAAGTAACGGAATCTTCTTGAATAACCGGGGTTTTCCCCGGGGTTATCAACAACTTGTCAAGGGCCTAATCCACAACATCTAGTGGCTCTGGAAGGCTATGGGCACAAAGTCTAGTAAATGGAATAGGGCAACGCAAGCGACATTTTTCGCTTTTGTATTCATGCCCTTGGAGAGGCCCCTGCGCGAAAAACGAGCAGGTACGGATTACCCGCCGCTCGCCCGGAATCGCTCCCAGTCGAACCACGGACCGGGGTCGGTCTTGCGGCCCGGGGCGATGTCGCTGTGGCCCGCCAGGTCGAGGTCGCCATACCGCTCGCGAAGGGCTCCGAGGAGCGCGGCGAGCGTCTCGTACTGCGGCTCGGCGAATGGCACGTCGTCGGCGCCCTCGAGCTCGATGCCGATGGAGAAGTCGTTGCACCGCTCCCGCCCCTGCCATCGCGAGGCTCCGGCATGCCAGGCGCGCAACTCGGTGGGGACATACTGGATCAGCTCGCCGTCGCGCCGGATGAGGAAGTGCGACGAGACGCGCAGGCCCTCGATCTCGCGGAAGAACGGGTGCGCCTCCGGGTCGAGCCGCCCCAGGAAGAGGTCGTCGATGAAGGGCCCGCCGAACTCCAGCGGCGGGAGCGCGATGTTGTGGATCACGACCAGCGTGATCGCGGCCTCGTCGGGACGGGCGTCGTGGTGCGGCGAGGGGGCCCACCGCGCGCCGGAGC
>JBBQBW010000296.1:0-4370 GCA_038318025.1 Burkholderiales bacterium
GAGGAGGTGGATCGGGCTCGGCATGGCTTTGCTGCTCGTCGTGTCGCAGACGCCAGCGCTCGCGCAGGCCGAGCCGGAGGCGACGCTGCTTTCGGCGGCCGGAGATGGCTTGCGGAGAACCGTGCGTCTCGAGGTGCGCAATCTCGGAGCCGGGGTGGTGCGCCCCGCCGTTTTTCTCGATGGACACGACCAGGCGTTGGTGGTGCAGGAAGTCGCCGACGGATACATCGTCGCGTTGCTGCCGCGGCAACTCGGCGAGGGTGCTTATAACGTGCGGCTGCGTAGTCGCGCGGAAACCTGGCTCGAAGCGCCCCTCATCCTCGGGATCGTCGGCCCAGTCATCGTCGAGTAGAGAAACGTTAGGGGTCAGACTCCCAGCGCGGGTTCGCGCGGAGATCATGCGAGATTCTTCAACGCGCGCTGGGAGTCTGACCCCTAACGCCCACGCCGTAGCGGCGGTCACGTCTGCGTTGATCGGCGACGAGTAGCCCGGTTACTTCTCGTAGAGCGTGAACGCCGCGTCCCAATCGGGCGCTGGCGGCGCCGCCCGCAGGTCGCGCAGGTAGCCGGAATAGATCGCCGTGAGGCGCGCGTATCCCGGCACAGCGGCCAGCGCGTCGAATTGGCGCTGCGCTTCGTCGAAACGCCGGGCGCGGTAAGCGTCGAGAGCGGCATGCCATTGGTCGAGGGCCTCGAGCGCCGCGGCGCCCACCTCGCCCTCCCGCCCCAGGGGCTCGTAGATGCGCTCGGCGATGGAGCGGCCGCGCACGCGCACCTTGTCGAGCTCGCGGAACACCACGCCCCGGGCGCGCTCGCGCGTCGCGTGGCCGACCACGATCGGCACGTGGTAGCGCTTGGTAAGCCCTTCGAGACGCGAGGCGAGGTTCACGCCGTCGCCCAGCACCGTGTAGTTCAGGCGCGAGGGCGAGCCGATGTTGCCCGCGATCACCGTCGAAGTGTTGAGGCCGATGCCGATCTCGGGGTGCGGCAGGCCGCGGGCGGCGAGCGAGGGGCCGAGGGCGGCGACGCGCTCGCGGATCTCGAGCGCGGCGTCCAGCGCGCGCTGGGCGTCGTCGGGACGATTCACCGGTGCGCCGAAGATCGCCATCACCCCGTCGCCCAGGTACTTGTCCACGACTCCCTCGCGGCGGTCGATCACTTCGCTGATGGCGGTGAGGAACTCGTTGAGCATCGTGAGGCTCTGGTGCGGCGTGAGGCTCTCGCACAGCGCCGTGAAGTTGCGGATGTCGGTGAACATCACCGAGACCTCGCGCTCCTCGCCGCCCAGCTCGATTCCCCCGCGCAGCAGCTGCGCCACCACCTCGCTCGAGGCCACCTTGCCGAGCGCATCGCGCATGCTGTCGCGCTCGGTGAGGCCGCGCGCCATGCCGTTGAACGCCGTGGCGAGCTCGCCGATCTCGTCGCGGCCCTGCTCGCCCACGCGCACGTCGTAGTTGCCGCGCGCGATCTCCCGCGCGGCGGCGGCGAGTTCCGACACCGGGCGCGTGATGCGCCGCGCGATGCGAATCGAGCCCGCCAGCGTGATCGCGAGCGAAATGCCGGCGAGGAACAGCAGCACCGCCTGCAGCGCGGTCGATGTATCCAGGCTGTCGGCCACCGCCCGCTGCAGCACCGCGTAGAGCGGCTGGGGCCCGCCCTCGTCGATGGGGGTCGCGAGCACCTCGTAGTCCTCGCCCGCCATCGTCGCCGGCACCGCGTCGCGGCCGCGCGCCACCAGGTCCGTGGCCTGCACCATCAGCGCCCCCGCGCGCGGCAGCGGCAGCGTCGTCGCGAGGAGGCGCGGCCCATCGGCGCCCATGCTGAGGAACGTGACCTCGGAGGAGGCGATGCGCTGCAGGTCCCGCGCCGCGCGGTCGTCGACCACGAACGACATCGACACCCAGGCGATCGGCAGCGGCGCCAGCACCGGCACCACGATCACCTGGTAGGCATTGCCGTTGTGCACGCGGATGGCCGACGTGCGGCCGAGCCGCCCCGCCTCCTCGAGGAGCTCGGGGTAGGGGAACGGCCCGCCGGCGCGGCTTTCCACCAGCGTGTCGGCGACCACGATGCCGTCCAGCCCGGACACCGACATCCCGTTCGCCCGGATGCGCCCGGCGTGGTTGCGCAGCGCCGAGAGGATGGTGTCGCCGTCGCGCGTGGCCACTGCCTCGCGGAAGCCGAAGTCGTAGGTGAGCACGCTGGTGGCCTCGACCAGCTGCTGGCCGTTCTGGTCGAGCAGGCGCTTGAAGACGCGGGAGGCCACGCGCAACTCCTCGCGCAGGGTTTCGCGGGACGTTTGCTCGACGGCGTAGCGGATCACGTAGAAGGCGGTGAGCTGCACCGCCATCAGCAGCACCACGAAGAAGACGACGATGCGGTCCTGGAGCCGCGGCCGGCGCGGCCGACCCAGGCTCACTTCGGAACGGCGCGGGGCGGCAGCGCCTTCAGCGCCACGGCGAAGCCGACGGGGGCGGGCCCCTCGGCCGGCACTCGCAACGCAACGGGGGCGATGGGGGTGGCCTGCGCGAAGTGCCACACGCGCACCTCGTACTCGCCCGCGGGCACGCCCTCGATGCGCGCGCGGCCGTCGGGCCCGGTCTTCGCGAACCAGGGTGTCTCGACCACGTACACGTAGGCGAGCATGTGGTCGTGGATGTTGCAGCCCAGCACCACCTCGCCCGGCTTGTCGAAGACGACGGGCGCCACCGGGGTTCCGACGTAGAGCTTGATCTCGAACGGCTTCGGCGGCGAGAACGAGTAGACGTGGTGGCGGATGGTGTCGCGATTCGGAAAGTTGATCGCGGTGCCGACCTGCACCACCGTCACCAGCGGCATGAACTGGCGGTCCTTCTGTTCGATCTCCGCGTCGCGCTTGCGCGCTGGGGCCGCGCCCGCCTTCGGCAGCACCCACACCACCGCGTCCTCGAGGGCCGCACCCTTGGCGTCGCGGGTCGTCACCTCGACGGTCCCGGCGGCGGCGCGCGTCGGAGCGAGCGCAAGGAAGGCCGCGGCCGCGAGGGCCCTGAGGAACGCCGGTTTCACGGGGCGGAGGATAACATTCGGACCCCGGCGGCGCCGTATCGGATTTCGCGCCGTGATATAAATGCCGGCATAATTCCCCGAATAAACAGGAGCCTGCCCGATGCGCCGCCTCGCCTTCCCGTTGCTCGCCCTCGCCCTTTCCACGGCCGGCTGCACCATGCTCTCGCCGCAGGAGGTGCCGGGCCCGCCGCGCAAGGAGAACGTGTTCGCCGTGACCGAAAGCGGCAAGCTCATCTCGTTCAATGCCGGCCAGCCGCAGAAGGTCACCACCGTGGGTGCGGTGACCGGCCTGCAGGGCAGCGAGAACCTGGTGGGGATCGACTTTCGCGTCGCCCGCGGCATCCTGTATGGCCTGGGCTCCACCGGCCGCCTGTACACCATCGACACCAAGACCGCCGCCGCCAAGCCGGTGGGCGCCGGCGTGCCGCTCGCCATGCCGCTTTCCGGCACCGAGTTCGGGTTCGACTTCAACCCCACCGTCGACCGCATCCGCATCGTGAGCAACACCGGCCTGAACCTGCGCGCCCATCCGGACACCGGCGCCATGGTGGATGGGAATCCGAACGAGGACGGCATCCAGCCCGACGGCCCCATCGTGTATTCGGCCGGTGACGTGGACAACGTGGCGCAGAGGAAGCCCCGCCTGGTGGGCGCGGCCTACACCTACAACAAGCAGGACGCGAAGATCACCACCAATTACGCCATCGACGCCGACAGCGGCACGCTGGTGACCCAGGGCACGAAGGAGGGCGTCACGCCCGCGGTGTCGCCGAACACCGGGCGGCTCTTCCCGGTGGGCTCCCTGGGGCTCTCGGAGTTCACCCAGGTGGGCTTCGACATCGCCGATGTCAGCGGTGCCGCGTTCATCTCGGCGAGCTTCGGCGCCGGGAGCCGCTTCTACCTGGTCGACCTCAACACCGGCGCAGCCAAGCTGATCGGCACCATCGGCGGCGGCGAGCGGGTGCGCGGAATCTCGATCGAACCGTGATCCGGGCCGCGATCGCCGCCTTCGCGGGCGGCGATCGCGAGGCTGCGGCAGGCCTCAGTGGCTCGAGGCGGAGGTCGGCATCGTGAGACCGGGCCGCGCCTTCTGCAGCACCCGCGTGAAGTCGTCGCGGATGCGATTGAGCGCCGCGTTCGAATCGCCCTCGAAGCGCAGCACGATCACCGGCGTCGTGTTCGAGGCGCGCATGAGGCCGAAGCCATCGGGGTACTCCACCCGCAGCCCGTCGATGGTGTTCACCTCGGTGGCTCCTTCGAACTTCGCACTCTTCTGCAGCTCGGCGATGAGGGCGTGGTTCTCGCCTTCCTTCGCCAGCGCGATG
>JBBQBW010000297.1:0-4366 GCA_038318025.1 Burkholderiales bacterium
TCGATCTCCTCGCCGAGCGTGCGGCCGGTTACCGTCATCGCATCGAGGTGCAGCAGGGGCTTCAATTCGCGCAGGATCGTGGCGACTCCGCCGGCGCGATGCAGGTCTTCCATGTACCACTGGCCCGAAGGCTTGAGATCTACCAGCACCGGCGTCTCGCGCCCGAGCTCATCGAGGCGCTCGAGGGTGAGCGGAATTCCGAGGCGTCCGGCGATGGCGGTCATGTGCACCACGCCGTTCGTCGATCCCCCGATCGCGAGAAGCATGCGCAGCCCGTTCTCGAACGCCTTCGCGGTGAGGATCTGGTCGGGCGTGCGCTTGGCACGCGCCATCTCTACCGCAACCTTTCCGGACAGCTCGGCCACGCGGATACGATCGGCGGTAACGGCCGGCGGCGAAGCACCCCCGGGCACCGTGATCCCCATCGCCTCGGAAACACACGCCATCGTCGAAGCGGTGCCCATCACCGAGCAGGTTCCGACGGAAGCCACGAGCTGGTTGTTGACTCGCGAGATCTCGTCGGCGTCGATTTCTTCGGCGCGGTACTTGCCCCAGTAGCGGCGGCAGTCGGTGCAGGCGCCGACGCGCTCGAACTGGTGCGAGCCCGTCAACATGGAACCGGTAACGAGCTGAACACACGGCACGCCCGCAGAAGCGGCACCCATCAACTGCGCGGGAACTGTCTTGTCGCAACCCCCGATCAGCACCACCGAATCCATCGGCTGCGCGCGGATCATCTCCTCGGTGTCCATGGACATCAGGTTGCGCAGGTACATGGAGGTGGGATGCGCGAAGCTCTCGTGGATCGAGATGGTTGGAAACTCGATCGGCAATCCCCCGGCGAGCATCACGCCGCGCTTCACCGCTTCCACCAGCTGCGGCGCGTTGCCGTGGCACGGGTTGTAGGCGCTGCCGGTGTTGGCGATGCCCACCACGGTGCGCGACAGCGCGTCGTCGGTGTAGCCCGCCCCCTTGATGAAGGCCTTGCGCAGGAACAGGGAGAAACCACGATCCCCGTAGCTCGTGAGGCCCTTCTCGAGGCCCCGATCCTTGTCGTCGTCGCTCATGGATGCAGGATAGCAGGGCCAAACTTTGCACTCTTTGGGGGCTGTACCATTGGTGCGGTCCCGAGTGTGAGCAGATAATCAACAACGTGATCAGCCAGAACCCCCTATGCGTGCAAGTTGGGCGTCGGTTCGTTGCTTCGTTGCTTCTTTTTTTTTGCTCTGGCTGGTTCCTGGCATTGGAGAGGCGCAATCCACTCGCGTTTCTGAAATCATCTTTGTACCTGCGCAGCCCATGCCAAACGACGCCGTGCAGACGTTCATCCGTACGAGCGATCCAACAATTGGCTTCGTGCTCTGCCCTGAGAACGCATTCATGATTGACGGAGTTACGGCGGGAAAGAATTCCTTTCTTCTAAGGATTTCGAATTTCGCGATTCCGGGCGGAGTGCCAGCGCCTTTCTGCGATAGCAATACGGTTTTTCTGGGCACGCCCCCTTCCGGAACTTACTCCGTCACCGCCAGCATCGTACTTTCGAATGGGACTGTGCTGCCCCCCTTTGTGTCCGCGGTGCTCGGCATCGGGGTGCCAACGATGCAGCCGATCGGTATACCAGTCTCGGGAGCGCCCGCGCTGTTTGTCGTTGTTCTGTTAGTTGGGCTTTGGGGCGTGCGTAGACTTTCGGGATAGTCCGGTTCGTCAAGTAGCCAAACAAAAGCGCCAGTACGGCTCGTGATGTAGCCGTTTCTCCGCGAGCGAAAGCGGCCGTGGCTGCTACCGTATAATTTTGGCTTTTGCGCGTCGAATGCCGCCATGGCCACTCCCCGAACCGACATCCCCGCGACCCTCATCCCCGGCGACGGCATCGGCCCGGAGGTGAGCGACGCGACGCTGCGCATTCTCGACGCCGTGGGCGATCCCTTCAAGTGGGAGACCCACGCGGCAGGAGTGGCAGGCGTTACTGCCAGCGGCGATCCCCTGCCACCGGACACCCTCGCCTCGATCCGCAGGACGCGCCTGGCGCTGAAGGGTCCGCTCGCGACCCCGATCGGTGGCGGCTGGCGGTCCTCCAACGTTCGCTTGCGTGAGGAGTTCCAGCTCTACGCGAACCTGCGCCCCGCACGAACGCTGATCCCCGGCGGACGGTACGAGAAGATCGACATCGTGCTGGTGCGCGAGAACCTCGAGGGCCTCTACGTGGGCTTCGAGCACTACGTGCCGATCGGCGACGACCCGCACGCCGTGGCGGTGGCTTCGGGCGTCAACACCCGCTCGGGCTCCAAGCGCATCTGCGAGTTCGCCTTCGACTACGCCAGGAAGAACGGCCGCAAGAAGGTGACACTGGTGCACAAGGCCAATGTGCTGAAGGCGCTCACCGGCCTCTTCCTCGAAGCCGGCCGCGATGTGGCGAAGAACTATCCCGACATCGAGTGCAACGACCGCATCATCGACGCGTGCGCGATGCAGCTCGTGCTCGACCCCTGGCAGTACGACATGATCGTCACCACCAACTTGTTCGGCGACATCCTCTCGGACTTGAACGCCGGCCTCGTGGGTGGCTTGGGCATGGCGCCGGCGGGCAACATCGGCGTGGACGCCGCGATCTTCGAGGCGGTGCACGGCTCGGCACCCGACATCGCGGGCAAGGGGCTCGCCAACCCGCTGGCCCTCACGCTCTCGGCAGCGATGATGCTCGACCACGTGGGCGAGAGCGACAAGGCCCGGCGCATCCGCATGGCGATCGACGACGTGTTGTGCATCGACAACGTGCGCACCGGGGACTTGAAGGGCAAGGCCAACACGAAGCAGTTCACCGACGCCATCATCGCGCGCCTCAGGTGAGAAGCAAGCTTTTCGTTCCCGGCAGTCGCCCAGAGCTCTTCGCCAAGGCGATGGCGAGCGAGGCCGACGCGCTCTCCTTCGACCTGGAGGACGCCGTCGACGAAGCGCGCAAGGGAGAAGCGCGGCGCGAGGTCGCGAAGTTCCTGCGCACGATCCCCGCCAACTGCGGCAAGACCATCATCGTGCGCGTGAACGGCATCGAGACGCCGCACTTCGAGGAAGACATCGCCGCCATCGTGTGCCCGGGCCTGGACCTGGTGAACCTGCCCAAGCTGGAATCCCCCGACGACATTCGCGAAGCGGCCGGCTTCATCTACAAGGCCGAGCGCAACGCGAAGCTGGAGGCGCCCATCGGCATCCTGGCCAACATCGAGAGCCCGCGTGCCTACCGCCTTGCCGCCGAGATCGCCACCGCCGACCCGCGCGTGAAAGGGCTGCAAGTGGGTTGGGGGGATCTCATCGAGCCGCTCGACATGGATCGCTACAACCCGTCGACGATCGAGGCGATGCTGGTGTGGATCCGCATCGCCGCGGGCGAGGCCGGCATCTTCGCCTACGACGGCGCATACGCGAACATCGAGGACATCGAGGGCTACCAGCGCGAGGCCGAGATGTCGCGCCGCCTGGGCTATCTGGGAAAAAGCGCCATCCACCCCATCCAGGTGCCGCTCGCCAATGCCGTCTTCCGCCCCACCGACACGGAGATCGCGCATTCGCTCAGGGTGGTGGAAGCCGCCGCAAAGGCCAGGGCCGAGGGCGTGGGCGCCTTCACCGTCAACGGCAAGATGATCGACGGACCCTTCATCCGGCGTGCCGAGGCGATCCTCGCGCTCGCCCGCAGGCTCAGGCTGATAACGAACGACGAGAGGAGCATCGAATGAATCGCAAAAGTTTCCTGGTTGCCGGCCTCGCCGCGCTGGCGGTGGTCGCCGCCCCGGCGATGGCGCAGCAGAAATTCCCCACCAAGCCGGTCACGATCGTGGTGCCGTACCCGCCTGGAGGCTCCAACGACACCTTCGCGCGCGAGCTCGGCAAGCGCCTCTCGGACGCGTGGAAGCAGCCGGTCATCATCGACAACAAGGCGGGTGCCGGCGGCTCCATCGGCGCGGGCCACGTGTCGCGCGCAGCGCCCGATGGCTACACGCTGTGCCTGCTGTCCTCCTCGTTCACCACCAACGCGGCGATCCAGAAGAGCCTCCCGTTCGACCCGGTGACGGGCTTCACCCCCGTGGCGATGGTGGCGAAGGGCCCGATGCTCCTCACCGTGAACCCCAAGCTGCCGGTGAAGAACCTGGCGGAGTTCCTGGCGCTCGCCAAATCCCAGCCCGGCAAGCTCAACTACGGCTCCTCGGGCCAGGGCAGCACCAACCATTTCGCCACGGTGCTGCTCGAGCAGGCGGCCGGCGTCCAGATGACCCACGTGCCCTACAAGGGCATGGGCCCGGCGGTGGCCGACGTGATCGCCGGCCACGTCGATGTCCTGGTGGCGAGCGCCCCCTCCATCAACCAGCACGTGAAG
>JBBQBW010000298.1:0-4361 GCA_038318025.1 Burkholderiales bacterium
GGAAAGCGCGCGCCGCCGCCGGCGCCCGCACCACCACTTCCACGATCTGGGGCGTGAGGCGGTCGACCCGCACGACCGTCGCGCGCAGCTCGTCGTTCAACTGGTCGAGGAAGGCGGCAGTCCCGGCGGCCGGCCGCGTGGGCCGCTGGCGCAGCACGCGGCTCACCACGGGGTAGCCTTGTTTGGCCGAGCCCATCGCCTTCACCACGTTGCCGGAGAAGGAGGGATGCAGGTCGCCGAAGAAGCTGGTAAAGCGCCCCTCGGCATCGCGGCTGGTGAGCACCTGGGGCTCGGCGGGCTTCGCGGAGCGCTCCGGGGTCACCGGGTTGCCCTGGTCGTCGATCGCCTGGAAGTACTTCCCGTCGAGGTGGAACTGCAGCGGCTCCTCGCGCGCGAGCACGGTGTTGGGTTGCGTGCCGGCGGCGATGAGGATGGTGCGGGCGGGCAACTCGACCTCGGCTGCGGCGCCATCCTCGCCACGGACCGTCGCCACCAGCGCGCGCGCATGGCCGAACCCATCCACCTCGATGCGTTTCGGCGTGAGGTTCTCGGCGAATGCGATGCCTTCCTCCAGCGCCTTCTCCACCTCCTCGTGGTTCAGCGTGTACGAGGGGCTGTCGATGAGGCGCTTGCGGTAGGCGAGGGTGGAGCCGCCCCAGCGCTGCAGCAGCTCGAGGATGAGTGGCGCGCGCCCTTCCCGCGCGGCGGCGTCGCGCTCGGCGCGGATCGCGAGTCCGTGGGAGAGGAACTCCTCCGCGATCTCGGTCTCCTCCTTGCTCCACGCGTTGCGCACCTCGCCCGCACTCCGGTCGGCTACCAGCGCCTCGTAGCGCGCCAGGAATTTCTCCACTTGCACGGGGTAGTAGGCGAGCGACTCGGTGGCGGTGTCGACGCCGGTGAGCCCGCCGCCGATCACCACGATCGGCAGGCGTACCTGGAGGTTGGCGATCGAATCGGTGCGGGCGGCGCCCGTAAGTTGGAGCCCCATCAGGAAATCCGACGCGGTGCGCACGCCACGGACGAGGCCGTTGGGCAACTCGAGCACCGTGGGTTTGCCGGCACCGGCGGCGAGCGCGATGTGGTCGAACCCGAGGGCGAAAGCCCCCTCGCTGGTGAGGGTGCCGCCGAAGCGAACGCCGCCGAAAAGCGCGAATTGCGCGCGGCGCTCCACCAGCAGGCGCGCCATCTTGAGGAAGTTCTTGTCCCAGCGCACCGTGATGCCGTATTCGGCTACACCGCCGAACCCCGCCATGGTGCGGCTCTCCAGCGGCTCGCGCAGCTCCGCCACCGAGTGCACCGGGCGAAACGCGACGCGCTTGCCGTGGGCGTCGACACCCGAGAGAGCTGCCTCGAGCGGCTCGATCTTGAGGCCGTCGATCCCGACCACCGTGTGGCCGTCGTTCATCAGGTGGTGCGCGAGGGTGAAGCCGGCGGGCCCCATGCCCACCATCAGCACCCGCTGGCCGGTTTCCGGGAGCGGCAGCGGGCGGCGCAGGTTGAGCGGGTTCCAGCGCGTGAGGAGCGAATAGATCTCGAAGCCCCACGGGAGCTCGAGGATGTCCTTCAGCGTGCGCGTCTCCGCCTGGGGGATGTCCACCGGGTCCTGGCGCTGGTAGATGCAGGCTTTCATGCAGTCGTTGCAGATGCGGTGGCCGGTCGCGCACACCGTGGGGTTGTCGATCACGATCATCGCCAGCGCCCCGACCGCCCAGCCCTCGGCTTTCAGCTTGTGGAATTCCGAGATGCGTTCCTCGAGCGGGCAGCCGCTGAGGGGCACGCCGAAAGGGCTCTTCTTGAAGATGATGGGGTCCCGGCCCAACGATGCTGGCGCACCGGCCGGGACTACCGGCTTCTCCCGCAGGCCCTTGGAGCACGAGTCCTTGCCCTGCTCGTGGCACCAGATGCAGTAGTTGGCCTCATCGAGCGCCCCGGCCAGGTGCGTGCCCGGGTCCGTAAGCGCGAAGCCCTCGCGGCGACGGATGTGGCGGAGCGTATGGACCGTGTACCCCTTTTCCCGCGAGGTCTCGACCGGCACCAGGTGCTCCGGGTCGACCCGCTGTGGCGGCTTGAACAGTACGCCGGCGGCGAAGTGGCGGCGGCCCTCCGCGGTGTGGCCGCCCCAGGCGGCGAGCTTCTCGGCGAGTGCCAGGTCATCGGCGTGCCCGGCCTCGTCGGCCTGCCACTCGAGCACCTTGACGGCGAACACCAACTCGTCGAAGGCGCCGCCGAGGCGCTCGGCGACGGCCCGCTCGAGAGCCGGGCCGTCGAGTGTCGCCGCCTCGTCGGCCTTGATCTTCAACATCGCGCGGCGCTGTACGAACTTGCGCTTTACGCGGAAGAGCGGCGCCAGGGCGTGGTGGCTTTCCGCGAGGTCGGTCCACTCCTCCTCGATGCCGAAGAGCTTCGCCACGAATCGGTCCAGGTGCGGCGCCACCGCCATCAGCAGGTCTGCCTCTTCCTTGTAGGCGAGCGTTCCGGGCGCCTGCCGCGCCGCGCCCAGTCGGGGTGCGAGCGCCGCATCGGCGGCATCCAGGTGGGCCAGGAAAGCGGCATCGAGACGCGCAAGGCCCGCGCGGTCGTACAGGTCGGGAAATGCGAGGCCGAAGGCGAGCTGGAGCTGCGGGGTGGGGTGTGACATCGAGGCGGGGGACGGTGGAATGAAGCGGATTGGACCCGATTTTACCGGTTGGCGCATCCGGGCCGTGGCATGCGTCGTAACGTGGAGGGGGATGCAGGCTGATAAAATCGGTTCCTGCCCCCTGATTTCTAATCACAGCTCCTTGGGAGAACTCCGATGGATCGTCGCAACTTCCTGCATTTCACCGGCGCGGCCGCGGCCACCCTGTCGCTTCCCGCCAGCATCACCCAGGCGGTCGCCCAGGCCGTCGCGTCCGACGGCCAAAGGCAGATCTACCAGGTCACGCACCGCGTGGAGGTGCTGAAGCCCTCCGGTATCACGCGCGTGTGGTTGCCCACGCCCCTCACCGACGACACGGCCTACCACAAGAGCCTGGGCAGCTCCTGGAACGCCGAGGGCGGCACCGCGGCCTTTTCCGAGGACGCCAAGTACGGCGCCGGCATCGTTTCGGCGGAATTCCCCGCGGGAACGCGCCCGGTGCTCACCATGACCAGCCGCTTCGCCACCCGCGACGTGGCCGTGGACCTGGCGAAGCCGGGCAAGGTGCCGGCCGAGGATCGGGCGGAGCTGCGCAAGTACAGCGTCGCAACGGAGCTCCTGCCCATCGACGGCATCGTGAAGAAGACCTCTTCGGAGATCGTGCGCGGCAAGCGCGGCGACCTGGAGAAGGCGCGCGCCATCTACGAATGGGTAGTCGATAATACCGCCCGCGACCCGAAGACGCGCGGCTGCGGCACCGGCGACATCAAGTTCATGCTCGAGAACAACGCGCTCTCCGGCAAGTGCGCGGATCTGAATGCGCTCTACGTGGCGCTGATGCGCGCCGAGGGGATCCCGGCGCGCGACGTCTACGGCATCCGCGTGGCGGGCTCGGCCCTCGGCTACGCAAGCCTCGGGCGCGCGGGCGGCGACATCACCAAGGCGCAGCACTGCCGCGCCGAGTTCTACCTCGCGGGCCACGGCTGGATCCCGGTCGATCCGGCGGACGTGCGCAAGGTGATCCTCGAGGAGGGCGGCGGCAAGCCGGTGAACGACCCGATGGTGGTGGCCGCTAGGAAGCGCCTGTTCGGCTCGTGGGAGATGAACTGGCTTGCCTACAACTACGCCCACGACGTGGCGCTGCCCGGCTCCACCCGCGGCAAGGTGGCCTTCCTCATGTATCCACAGAGCGAGACCGCCGAGGGGCGCCTGGACAGCCTCGACCCGGACAACTTCAAGTACCAGATCACGGCGAAGGAAATCGCCTGAAGCGAGGCGCCAGGGTGATCGCGGCGGGGCTCGCGTGCGCGGCCCTCGCGCTGCCTGCCGTGGCCCGCGCGAACACCGCGCCGATCAAGCCGTGGGGGGGGAAGGCCACGCCCGTGCTCACGCTCGATGACATGGCCGGGCGCACGGTCGACCTCGGCAAGATGAAGGGCCAGGTAGTGCTGGTGAACTTCTGGGCCACCTGGTGCGAGCCGTGCCGCGACGAGATGCCGGGGCTGGAACGCCTGCGCGCGAGGCTGCGGGGCAAGGCCTTCGAGGTGCTGGCGGTGAACTACGGCGATTCCAATCCGAAAGTCGTCGCGTTCCTCGAGCGCGAAAAGCTCACGCTGCCGGTGCTTATGGATCCGGAAAAGAAGGCGGCCGATCGCTGGAACGCGAAGGGGCTGCCGATGACGTTCCTCGTCGACTCCCGCGGACAGGTTCGGTATTGGGTGTTCGGCGAACGCGACTGGAGCGA
>JBBQBW010000299.1:0-4353 GCA_038318025.1 Burkholderiales bacterium
GCGAAGCGCAGGAAGAAGAGCACGTCGCCGATGCCCTGCTCGGCGACGAGCGCGATGCGCCGTGCCGCCAGCGATTCGCCCAGCGCCGGGAGCGCGGGTCCGGGCGCGCGCTCCGCCAGCCCCTGGGCCAGCAGGCGCCAGCGATAGTGGCGCCAGCCGGCCGCCAGCTCGCCCCGGGTGAGCAGCACGCGCGCGAGGTTCTGGTGCGCCGCGGCGAACTCCGGTGCCCGCGCGATCGCTTCACCGTAGGCCGCGCGCGCCTCATCCCAGCGCCCCAGGTCTTCGAGGGCGAGCGCCAGGTTGTTGAAGGCCTCGGTCCAGTCGGGATCCACCGCCAAGGCGCGGGCGAACGCGTCGAGCGCCTCGACAGCGCGGCCGGTGTCGCGCAGCAGCAGGCCGAGGTTGTTGTGGAAGTCGGCGATGCCCCCGTCGGCCGCGAGCGACGCGCGCAGGGCCGGCTCCGCCGCCGCCAGGTCCCCGCGTTGCCACGCCGCCATGCCGAGGTAGTGCGTCGCGACCGCGTGGCCGGGCACCAGGGCCAGCACTTTTTCGTAGCCGCGCACCGCTTCGTCGATGGCGCCGCGGCGGTGCGAGGCGAGGGCCCGCTCGAGGATCGCGGCGAAGCCGTCGGCGGGCTCCGCGTCGATCCGGCCGTGGCACTCCTTGAAGCGCCGGCCGCTGCCGCACGGGCAGGGATCGTTGCGTCGCGTGGCGCCGGTCACGCCGCGCGGAATTCCCGCACGCGCCGCGCGAGGTCGCGCAGTTCCTCGCGCGAGGCGCCCGTACCGTAGCGCGCGTCGACATAGCGGCGCGTGATCTCCTCGGCCGCGGAACGCGAAGCCGGGCGTTCGCGGACGACCCGCGCCAGGTAGTCCAGCGGCCCCTCGTGGGGAGCGCGTGGCAGCCCGGCGGCGGCGAGCTTGGTGCAAAAACGCTCCCAGGCCACCAGCGCCGCCTCCCGGCGCGGCGGACGGTCGCGCACCAGCAGGCCCAGGGTCACCGCGCCGCCCACCACGCCGGTCGCGATGAGGAGCCAGAAGCCGAGCGTGCGCCAGTCCACCTCGAACCCCAGGTTGGAGAAGAACTGGCGCTGCTTGTCCAGGTTGTAGCCCACCACCCACGATTCCCACTGGCTGTTCAGCATCTGCCACGCGAAGCGCATGTTGGAGAGGATGCCGAACGCGTCGGCGGCGATCAGCGAGGAGCCGATGCCGATGGGGCCGAGGGCCGCGTTCTCGCCGCCCTCCACGCGCATCGGTGAGACCGACGCGGTGGGATCCACCCGCACCCATCCCTCTTCCTTGACCCAGATCTCGGTCCAGGCGTGCGCGTCGGCCTGGCGCACGATGAGCTCGTTGTTGAGCGGATTCACCTCTCCACCCTGGTAGCCGGTGACGATGCGCGCCGGGATGCCCGCCGCGCGCATCAGCACCGCGAAGCTGCCGGCGTAGTGCTCGCAGAACCCCGCCTTCGACCGGAACAGGAAGTCGTCATAGGGATCCGTGGGGTCGAGCGTCGGCGGCTCGAGGGTGTAGGTGAACTGCGAGCTGAAGAGCCGTGCCGCCTTGCCCAGGATCGCCCGCGGGTCGGGGTTTTCCTGCGCCCATTGCCGGCCCAGCGCCACCGCCTTCGGGTTGCGGGTCTCGTCCAGGCGCAGCGCCGCATCGAGCTGCGCCTTGTTCGCGCTCAAACCGTACTGGTAGGTGATGAACGAGGACATCTCGTAGCGCAGGCGCTCGTCGACTGTGCGCCGGTGGCGCATCTGCATGTCCGAGAGCAGCGTCGCCGTGGGTGGAAGGCTCGCCGGGATATCGAGGGCGAAGAGCCAGGTCTTGTTGTGGGGCTCGAGCGTGATGGTGTACTTCACCAGCCGGTCGCGCTTCGGGTGGTCGAGGCGCCCGCCCGAGGAGTAGGGACGCATCTTCCAGGTGGCGCCGTCGAAATCCACCATCACGGGCCCCCGCCAGTAGAGCGTCTGGTACGGCGGCATCCGCTCCTCGAACTGCACGCGGAAGGCGACGGAGTCGGACTTGATCAGGTTGGCGATGTTGCCCGGCGTCATCGAGTCCGACAACCCGGTCTTGGCGGAGCGCGAGTCCTGCGGCAGCGCCCAGATCGGCCCCTGGGCGCGCGGAAAGAGGATGAAGAAGGCCACCATCAGCGGCAGCGCCTGCACCATCAGCGCGAACGACGGCTTCAGCCGCTCGGCGAGCGTGGGCGGGCGGCCCATGCGGTTGAAGCCGACCAGCACCGCGATGAAGATCCACACGCACACCAGCATGTAGAGCCCGAGCGGGATCGCCTGGGAGAAGAGGAAGTTGGTGAGGACGAGGAAGAACCCGAGGTAGATGCTGAGCACCACCTCGCGCTGGGTGCGCATCTCGAGGAGCTTCAGCGCCGCCATCACCAGCAGCAGGGTGGTTCCGGCCTCGCTCCCGAAGACGCGCCCGTAGGTGAGGAAGGTGCCGACGGTGGCGGCGATGGTGATCGCGACCACCACCCACTTGTTGGGGAAGTGCCACGCCGCCCACGCGATCCAGGCGCGCCACGCCACCACCACGCCGCAGAAGATTCCCACCCACATCGGCAGGCGCGGGATGTGGGGCGCCACCACGAACACCATCGCGGCGAGCAGCCACATCACGTTGCGCACGTCGAGGTGCGGGGAGGCGGGGATCGACCTCATGGGCCGGGGGCGTGGAAGAGGGCCAGCGCCTCGAGGCAGCGGCCGCGGTGGGCGTCGCCGCGGTCCGGCGGGATGCGCACGCCGGGAAGCTTGAGGCCATAACTCTGGCCGAAGCGCTCCGCCTGGATCACCCACTGCGTGAGGATCGACAGCCGCGCCTCGAGGTCGGCGGCGAAGGCCTCGTCCAGGTCGATCCACAGCTCGCTGGAGGCAGTGGCGCTGAATTCCTTGGTGAGGAGGCCCTGCTCGCGGGCGAGCGCCTTCCAGGCGATCTGGCGCGGCGTGTCGCCGGGCCGGTAGGCGCGCAGCAGGTTGAACTCCTCGTCGCCGGGCACCGGGATGCCTTCCTCGTTGAGGCTCCTCGAAGTGGAGGGGGGGCTGCCGCCCTCGGGGTCGGGGCGCGGGTAGACCAGCACCGTGAGGTCGAAGTCCACGTACGACCAGGCGTGGAAGAAGCCCACCGGGTAGCGCGTGAACACCTCGAGGCGCCCGCAGTGCAGCAGGCCCCGCCGCGGGGTGGAGATCGGCACCGCCATCGGCGCGGGCTCTCCGGCCACCACGTCGGCATACACCGGCTCGCCGTCCTTGCGCTTCACGCCGATCGAGAACCGGGTCTGGGACGGCGTTTCCACCGTGACGCCGAAGTGCGCCACGTCGCCGGCGAACACCGGCTCGCAGCGCGCCGGGCGCAGCTTCAGGTGCGCGAGGTTGCGCCACGTGTGCAGCATCGCCACCCCGGCCATGCTCGCGAGCGTGAAGGTGAGGATGAAGCCGAGCGAGAGCGCGTACTGGATCGACGCCACCAGCAGCAGCAGCATCACGAAGGCGAAGGCGTAGCCCTGCTTGGTGGGCAGGATGAAGATGCGGCGCTGGACCAGGGTGACCGGGGGCGTCTCGGGCAACTTGGCCCGGAAGATCCAGTCGGAGATCGACTGCCGCAGGTTGGCGATCAAGGAGTGCTGCCCGCTACGGGATCGGGACGGCGGCGATGAGCTCCTTGGCCGGGTCGAAGGTGCCCTTCACCGCGTCGGCGCTGCCGTGCAGGCGGTGGCCCACCACCGAGGGGACGATCGCCTGCACGTCCTCCGGGAGCACCTGTCGGCGGCCCTCCATCATCGCCCACGCCTGGGCGGCACGCAGGATCGCGACTCCGGCGCGCGGCGAGAGGCCCTGGGTGTAGCGCGGCGAATGGCGGGTGTGGTTGATGAGGGCCTGCACGTAGTCCAGCAGCGCGTCGGATACCTGCATCGTTGGCACCGCCTTCTGCAGCTCGGCGAGCTGCGGGGCGGTCATCGCCGGGGTGAGCTGGGTGATCATGTCGCGCCGCTCCCGTCCGCGCAGCAACTCGCGCTCGGCCTTGGCGTCGGGGTAGCCCAGGTTGATGCGCATCAGGAAGCGGTCGAGCTGCGATTCGGGCAGCGGGAAGGTGCCGACCTGGTGCATCGGGTTCTGGGTCGCGATCACGAAGAAGGGCTCGGGCAGGGGGCGCGTCTCGCCCTCGGCGGTGACCTGGTGCTCCTCCATCGCCTCCAACAGCGCGCTCTGCGCCTTCGGGCTCGCGCGGTTGATCTCGTCGGCGAGGATGATCTGCGCGAAGATCGGGCCCGGATGGAAGCGGAAGGACGAGGTCTCCCGGTCGAACACCGCCACCCCGATGATGTCGGCGG
>JBBQBW010000300.1:0-4340 GCA_038318025.1 Burkholderiales bacterium
GCTCTCCTGGACGTACATCTTCATGAAGTGGTTCGCGACCCGCCGCGCCCGGCGCCTGGCGGACGACTTCGAGCGCGAGTTCTGGAGCGGCTCCGACCTGGTGGGCCTCTACCAGCGCGCGGCGAGCGGGCGCTATTCGGCCGCCGGCATGGAGCGCGTGTTCGAGGCGGGCTTCAAGGAGTTCCTCAAGCTGAAGGGCCGCGCGGGCTCCGACATGTCGGCGCTGATGGATGGCACGCGGCGCGCCATGAAGGCCACCTACCAGCGCGAGATGGACGTGCTGGAATCGCACCTCTCGTTCCTCGCCACGGTGGGCTCGGTGAGCCCGTACATCGGGCTCTTCGGCACGGTGTGGGGAATCATGAACGCCTTCCGCGGCCTGTCCAACGTGGCGCAGGCCACTCTCGCGCAGGTGGCCCCCGGCATCGCCGAAGCCCTGGTAGCCACCGCCATGGGCCTCTTCGCCGCGATTCCCGCGGTCATCGCCTACAACCGCTTCAGCCACGACATCGACCGTCTCGCCAGCCGCTACGAGAGCTTCATGGAAGAGCTGCAGAACATCCTGCAGCGCCAGGCGCACCTCCCGGATCGCGACGCGGCGGCGACCGTGGTGCAACGCCCGCGCTAGGCCCTCCATGCGACGACCGCGCCGCGCGATGGCCGAGATCAACGTCGTGCCCTACATCGACGTGATGCTGGTGCTGCTCATCATCTTCATGGTGGCGGCACCCCTCATCAATCCGGGCCAGATCGACCTGCCGCAATCGGCGCAGAAGCTGGCGCCCGCAGTGGCGCCGATGGAGGTCCGGGTGCGCGCCAATGGCGACCTGGCGCTTGTCGACCGCGGGCGCGGCGGCGCGGAGCGGCGGTTGGACCGACGCGCGCTCCTCGGGGCGGTGCGCGACGCCCAGCGCGAGCGCCCGGACATGGCGGTCGTGATCTCGGGAGACCGCAACGCCAAGTACGACGAGATCCTGCAGGTGCTCGACTTGCTGCAGCAGGGGCAGGTGAAGCGCGTGGGGCTCCTGGCGCGACCGGCGCAGTGAAGAAGCCAGCGCCGCAGGATCCGCCGGCCCTCGAGAGGCGCGCGCAGCCCGGGCGCATCCGGGCCTTCGTGCTCGCCGTGGTGGTGCACGCGGCGTTCTTCGCGCTGATCGTGTTTGGCGTCACGTGGCAGAGCCGGCCCGCGCCTCCGGTGCAGGCCGAGCTCTGGGACAAACTGCCGCCCACGAAAGCCGAGACCAAGGCCCCGCCCAAGGCGGTGGAGCCGCCGCCAGAGCCGCCCCGGCCCGAGCCACCGAAGCCCGAGCCACCGAAGCCGGAGCCACCGAAGCCGGAGCCACCGAAGCCTGAGCCCCCCAAGCCCACGCCGGTGAAGTCCGGGCCTCCCAAGCCCGATCCGGAGATCGCGCTCAAGGCTGAGCGCGAGAAGAAGCTGCGCGAGAAGCTCGAGGTGGAGAAGCGCGAGAAGGAGAAGCGCGAGCGCCTCGAGCGCCAGAAGGAGGACCTTGCCAAGAAGCGGCGCGAGGAGGACGACGCGAAGAAGAAACGCGAGCAGGAGGACCTGGCGAAGAAGAAACTCGAGGACGACAAGCGCCGCCAGGACGAAGAGATCGCGAAGCGCGAGGCGGAGCGGGTGCGGGCGGCCGCGGCCGCGGCGAAGCAGTCGGAGATCGACTCCTATGTGGAGAAGATCAAGGCCAAGGTGCGGGGCCGCGCCAACGTTCCAGATACCGTTACCGGCAACCCGCAGGTCCAGGTGCGCATCCGCATCCTGCCCGGCGGCGACGTCCTGGACATCGCCATCACCCGGAGCAGCGGCAATCCGGCGTACGATTCAGCCATCGAGCGCGCCATCCGCAGCGCCCAGCCTCTGCCGGTTCCTCCTCCGAACTCGGAACTTTTCCCCCAATTCCGTGACCTTAACCTCCAAATCCGGCACGAGCGCTAGCGTTCGGCCCCCAAACCCATGAAGCAGACCCTCATGTTCCTCGCGGCCCTCCTGGTCTCCCTGGCCGCCCAGGCCCAGCTCACCATCGACATCACTACCACCGGCGGGCGCCAGATCCCGATCGCGGTGATGCCGATGCGCGGCGAGGGCGGGCAGACGCAATCGGTGAGCGAGGTCGTGGCCGCCGACCTGGCCCGCACCGGCCTCTTCCGCCTGGTCAACACGGTCGGCATCAGCCCGGTCCCCACCGAGCCTTCGGAGGTCAATTTCCCGGACTGGGCCACGAGGAGCGCCGAGGCGCTGGTGATCGGCAAGGTCGAGCCCGCCGGCGACGGGCGCGTCGAGGTACGCTTCCGGCTCTTCGACGTGGGCAAGCAGGCGCAGCTCGCGAGTTTCTCCTACGTGGTGGCCACGGGCCAGCTGCGCGCCACGGCGCACCGCATCGCCGACGTGATCTACGAGCGCCTCACCGGCGACAAGGGTGTCTTCTCCACCAAGATCACCTACGTGGTGAAGCGCGGCGGGCGCTACGAGCTGCAGGTGGCCGACGCCGACGGCTTCAATGCGCAGTCGGTCCTCGCCTCCCAGGAGCCGATCATGTCGCCCGCCTGGTCGCCCGACGGAAGTCGCCTCGCCTACGTCTCGTTCGACCAGAAGAAGCCGGCGGTAGTGGTGCAGAACCTGGCCCAGGGCACCACGCGCGTGGTGGCGAATTTCCGCGGCAACAACAGTGCGCCCGCGTGGTCGCCCGACGGGCGCACCCTCGCGGTGGCGCTCACCAAGGACGGCCTCACGCAGATTTACCGCATTGCGGCCACGGGCGGCGAGGCGACACGGCTCACGGAGTCGAGCGGCATCGATACCCAGCCCAATTTCTCCCCAGACGGCCAGTGGATCGCCTTCACCTCCGATCGCGGCGGCTCGCCGCAGATCTACCGCATGCCCGCCGCCGGCGGCGCGGCCCAGCGCGTGACCTTCGAGGGCACCTACAACGTGGGGCCGCGCTACAGTCCCGACGGCAAGGCGATCGCCTACGTCCAGCGCGACGGCGGGCGCTACCGCATCGCGCAGATGGAGCTCGCCACCGGCCAGGTGCAGGTGCTGACGGAGGGCACCATCGACGATTCGCCGAGCTTCGCCCCGAACGGTAAAATGATTCTCTACGAAGCCCAGGTCGGGGGGCGGGGGCATCTCGCCGCGGTCTCGGGAGACGGACGAGTCCGCCAGCGGCTCACTTCGGCAGCCGGCGATGTCCAGGACCCTGCTTGGGGCCCCTTGCCCACCAACTGAGCGAGCGATTCCCAAGCGCCGCCCGGTTTCCAGTTCATCACCCAGAAGGAGAACCACATGAAACATGTCGCCCTTTGCCTCGCCGTCGCGGCCATCGCCGCCGCGGGCTGCAGCAGCACCGAAAAGAAGGATGAGCCCGCCGTGACCGATCGCTCTTCGGGGGTCACCTCGCCCTCCACGGGGTCCACCACCGGCACCACGCGCCCCGCCACGCCGGGAACCGGGGTCGCCGGTATCGACGAGTTGCGCAACCCGAACAGCCCGCTTGCCAAGCGCAGCGTCTATTTCGACTACGACTCCAACGCGGTGAAAGACGAGTACCGCGGCACGGTGCAGGCGCATTCACGCTACATGGGCGACAAGCGCGACACCCGGATCCGCATCGAGGGCAACACCGACGAGCGCGGCAGCCGCGAGTACAACCTCGCCCTGGGCCAGCGCCGCGCCGAGGCGGTCAAGAAGGTGATGACAGTGCTGGGCGTGCAGGATGGCCGCATCGAGACCGTGAGCTACGGTGAGGAGAAGCCGCAGTCGCCGGGCCACGACGAGCAGGCGTGGTCCAAGAATCGGCGCGCGGACATCAAGTACGCCGGTGAGTAGGACCTGGCTTGCGGGCGCGCTCCTCGCGCTCGCTCTGCCGGTATCGGCGGGCCTCTTCGACGACGACGAGGCCCGCCGACGGGTCGAGATCCTGCGCTCGGAGCTCGCGCAGCAGGGCAAGGACAACGAGGTCCGCATCGCGAAGCTCGAGGAGCTGATCCGCAACATCGGCGTGGTCGAGCTGGTGAGGAGCCTCGAGCAGATGAATGGCGAGATCGCGCGCCTGCGCGGGCAGTTGGAAGTCCTCGGCCACGAGAACCAGCAGCTGCAGAAGCGCCAGCGCGATTTCTACCTCGACCTCGATTCGCGGCTGAAGCGCCTCGAGGGCGGCGCGGGCGCGCCTCCCGTCACAAGCTCGGCACCGCCCGATGCAAATCCGCCGAGCACGGTCGCGAACGTGCCCGCGGCGCAGGCTCGCGCGCCGACCAAGGAGGACCAGGCGCGCGAGGTGAAGGCGTACGACACGGCATCCAATCTCTTCCGGCGCAACGATTTCGCC
>JBBQBW010000301.1:0-4337 GCA_038318025.1 Burkholderiales bacterium
CGTTGGCGTGTCATCCCCGCGCAGGCGTGTCATCCCCGCGAAGGCGTGTCACCCCCGCGCAGGCGTGTCATCCCCGCGCAGGCGTGTCATCCCCGCGCAGGCGTGTCATCCCCGCGAAGGCGTGTCACCCCCGCGCAGGCGTGTCATCCCCGCGCAGGCGTGTCATCCCCGCGCAGGCGGGGATCCAATCATTGGGCCCCCGGCTTAGGCCTCGCGCGGCCCGTTCGACGCCGGCTGCTGTTCCCCACCGCCGGCGCCGCGATTGCGGTTGCGGTTCTTGTTGCGGCGATGGCGCCCACCACCGGGCTTGCCCGCGCCCGTGGCCGCGCTGGCGGGCGGCGGGCCACCCGGCACCGCCTGGCCCTGCTGCTGCGGCACTCCGCCAGCTTCACCCTGGGGCTGACCCTGGGCCGCGTTGTGTCCCTGCCCCGCGCCCTGCCCCTGGCCCCCCTTGCGGCGCTTGCCGTGGCGGAACGGTTGTCCTCCGGGACCCTTGCCCTGCCCCGGTCCCTTGCCCTGGCCGGGGCCCTTGCCCTGCCCATGGCCATGGCCCTGGCCGTGGGGCTGTCCCTGTCCCTGCCCTTGTCCGCCGCGGCCACGGCCGGCGCGCGGCTGCCCGCCGGACCCGTTGCCCTCGCGAGCGAAGGTGTTGCCCTCGCGCGGAGCGACGTTGCCATCCACGCCCTCGCCGCGAGGGCCACGCTTCTTGAAGCCGAACTTCTGGCCGCCGCCCTGGGGACGGCGCTCGCCGCCGCGCCCCGGACGGTTGACCACCTCGGGCTTGTCGGGGCCGGGCACGTAGGTGCCGCGGTTGCCATCGGGCTCCGGCTTCTCGGCACGCTGCTGGTGCACAGCCGGCACGCGGTTGCCGTAGTCGTCGTCGAGGTCGTCGTCGTCCTCCACCGGCTTCGCGTGGGCCTTGGGGTCATAGCGGTTGCCGATGTTGTCGTGCTCGTCCTCGACCTCGACCTCGCCATCCTCCTTCGGCGGCGGCTCGTTCATGCCCGCGAAGCTCATCAGCTCCTGGATCTGCTCCTCCTCCATCTCGCGCATCATCCCGCGCTTGAGGAACGTGGGCAGCTCCACGGCGCCGAAGCGCACGCGCGTCAACCGGCTCACCATCAGGCCCACGGCTTCCATCATCCTGCGCACCTCGCGGTTCTTTCCCTCGCGCAGCGTCACGTGATACCAGTGGTTCGAGCCCTCGCCGCCGCGATCCTCGATGGTGTCGAACTTGCAGGACTCGCCGTCGATGTCGATGCCGGTCTTGAGAAGCTTGTCGGTCTGCTCGGCGTTCAACTCGCCCATCACGCGCACCGCGTATTCCCGCTCCACTTCGAAGCGCGGGTGCGTCATGCGGTTGGCGAGCTCGCCGTTGGTGGTGAAGAGCAGCAGGCCTTCGGTGTTGAAGTCGAGGCGTCCCACGCAGACCCAGCGCCCGGCGGTGACCTTGGGCAGCTTGTCGAACACGGTGGGGCGGTTCTCCGGGTCGTCGCGGCTCACGATCTCGCCCGTGGGCTTGTGGTACATGAGAACGCGCGGCAGCGGCTCGCCGTAGCGCAGGTGGATCACGTGGCCGTCGAGCTTCACCTTGTCGCCGGGGCCGACGGAATCTCCCAGCTTGGCGAGCTGGCCGTTGATGGTGAGGTGGCCCTGGGCGATCAGGATCTCGATGTTGCGCCGCGAGCCGTGGCCCGACTGCGCCATCACCTTCTGCAGGCGCTCGCGCTTGCTGCCGGCCGCGCCGGGCTTGCCGCCGGGCCCCTTGGCGCGGCGCTTCGCGTTCTGCGGCACCTTGGCCCACTCGGGGACGACCCCGCCCGGCCACTCGAGCCGCGGCTGCTTCGGTTGGCGCGGGAGCTTATCCCGCATGGGTTTGCGATTCATCTTCGGACTCCGGGGACTGGGGGGTGGGGGCCTCGTCGATCAGGGATTCCTGCGCGTCCGGCGGAGGTGCCGGCTCCAGGACGAGGGATGGGGGCGGCTCGAGCGCGGCTTGCAACTCGTCGAGCGCCGGCAGCTCCTCGAGCGACCGCAAATTGAGGTCATCGAGGAATTTCCTGGTGGTGGCGAAAAGGGCGGGGCGGCCCGGGGTTTCGCGGTGGCCGATGGTCTCGATCCAGCCGCGCTCCTCCAGCGCCTTCAGCGTCGGCGGCGAAACCGCAACACCACGCACGTCCTCGATGTCGCCGCGAGTGACCGGCTGGCGGTAGGCGATGATCGCCAGCGTCTCCAGCACCGCGCGCGAGTAGCGCGGCGGCTTCTCGGCGGTGATGCGGTCGAGGAACTTCTGGTACTCCGGCTTCACACGGAAGCGCCAGCCGGAAGCCACGGTGGTGAGTTCGATGGAGCGCTCGCCCCACTCGTCCTTCAGTTCGTCCAGCACCTTGCGCAGGTTGTCCGCGTCGACCTCGCCGCCGAAGAGGCGCTTGAGCTGCTGCACGGTGAGCGGCTCGCGCGACGCCAGGAGGGCGGCTTCGAGCACGCGCTTCACGTGCACCAGGTCCACGGGGACGGGCTCGACGGCGGTGGTGGCATTGCCGCGGGCGTTGTCATCCCCGCGAAGGCGGGGATCCAATTCCTCGCTCGTCGATTGGGCCCCCGCCTCCGCGGGGGTGACGTCCACGGCTTCCTCGCCGGTCGATTGGGCCCCCGCCTCCGCGGGGGTGACGGCCACGGCTTCCTCGCCGGTCGATTGGGCCCCCGCCTCCGCGGGGGTGACGTTGTCCGCGGGGGCGACCGACAAGCTCTCGGACGCTTCGGAATCGTCCGGCGAGATGTCGGTCGGCTTAGTGTGTTCTTCGGTCATGGTCAGGCGATGGTGAGGGTCGCGCGCTCGGACTTGAGCTTCACGTAGATGGGTTCGAAGGGGCTCTTCTGGGTCAGCTCGATCAGCGCCTCGCGCGCGAGCTCGAGCACGGCGAGGAAGCTCACCACGAGGAGCGGCATGCCTTTCTCGGGCTCGAAGAGCTGGGTGAACTCGACGAAATTGCCGGGGGCGAGCCCGCGCAGGATGCGGCTCATGTGCGAGCGCACCGAGAGCTCCTCGCGGGAAATGCGGTGATGCCTGGTGAGCTTGGCGCGGGCGAGGATCGAGCGCCACGCCTCCGAGAGGTCCGGGACAAACACGTCGGGCAGGCGCTCGGCCACCTCCTCGATGTACACCTCCACCAGCGAGTAGTCGCGGCCGGCCACCGGCGCTTCGCCGATCGCCTGCGCCCCCTTCTTCATGCGCTCGTACTCGAGGAGGCGGCGCACCAGCTCGGCGCGCGGGTCCTCCGGCTCGGCCTCGTCCTGGCGTTTCGGGCGCGGCAGCAGCATGCGCGACTTGATCTCGATCAGCACCGCGGCCATCAGCAGGTACTCGGCGGCGAGCTCAAGCTGGGTGGTGCGCATCATCTCGACGTATTCCATGTACTGGCGCGTCAAGTCCGCCATCGGAATGTCGAGGATGTCGAGGGAGTGGCGGCGGATCAGGTACAGCAGCAGGTCGAGTGGGCCCTCGAAGGCCTCGAGGAAGACGCTCAACGCCTCGGGCGGGATGTAGAGGTCGGCCGGCATCTCGGTCATCGGCTCGCCGCGGATCTTCGCCAGCGGGAGCGCCAGGTCGAGCATCGGCTGCTGCTCGACTTCCATCAGGTTCTGTTGGAGGTGGTTGGCCATCGTCGCCTAGCTGTAGTTGAGGCCCATGGCCTCGCGCACGTCGCGCATGGTGTCCTCGGCAATGTCGGATGCCTTGTCGCAGCCGTCCTGGATGATGTTGCGGACCAGCGTCGGGTCTTCCTCGTACTGCGCGGCGCGCTCGCGGATCGGCTTCAACTCCGCGTTGATGGCGTCGATCACCGGCTGCTTGCATTCGAGGCAGCCGATGCCCGCGGTGCGGCAGCCCTGGACCACCCAGTCCTTCACCGGCTGCGGCGAATAGACCTGGTGCAGGTTCCACACCGGGCAACGCTCGGGCTCTCCCGGATCGGTGCGGCGAACCCGCGCCGGATCGGTCTGCATCTTGCGGATCTTCTGCGTCACCGCCTCCGGGGGCTCGCGCAGCATGATCGCGTTATCGTAGCTCTTCGACATCTTCTGGCCGTCCAGGCCCAGCAGCTTCGGCGTCTCGGTGAGCAGCGCCGCCGGCTCCGACAGGATCATGCGCCCGCCGCCCTCGATGAAGCCGAACAGACGCTCCTTGTCGCCGAGCGCCAGGTTCTGCACGTCGTTCACCAGCGCCTGCGCCTCCTCCATCGCCTTCTGGTCGCCTTGCTCCTGGAAGCGCGTGCGCAGGCTGCGGTAGAGCTTGGCCTTCTTCGGCCCCATTTTCCTGATCGCCGCCTCGGCCTTCT
>JBBQBW010000302.1:0-4307 GCA_038318025.1 Burkholderiales bacterium
GCCCTACGCGTTCGCCTCGCACTTTGCGCCGGGGGACCTGATGCAGGCGATCGAGGTCTATCGCCGCGAGTTCCAGCCCTCGCCGGAGCTCGCCAAACCGTACGTGATGGTGGGGGTGCCGATCATGGCGGCCGAGAGCGACGAGCGCGCCGAATTCCTCGCTACCAGCATGTACCTGCGCTCCCTCGGCATCCTCAAGGGCGGCCGCGCGCCGCTACAGCCACCGGTGGCGGAGATGGAGTGGAGCGAGGCCGAGCGCTACGCGGTCGCCGAGCGCATGGCGCTTTTCGTCGTGGGCGGGCCCGATCGCGTGCGCGCGGGGCTCACCTCCATCCTCGAGGCGACCCAGGCCGACGAGTTGATCCTGGTTTCCGACGCCTACGACCGCGCCGACCGCCTCAGGTCCTTCGAGACGGTGATGGCGGCCTCAAAGGGGCATGCCGGGAGCGCGCACGCCGGATAGCCGCAGCAGGTGGTGGTGGCCCAGCTCGGCCACCGAGCTCACGCCCACCAGCGCCATGTTGCGGTACACCTCACCCTGCAGGATCGAGATGGCGTGCTTCACGCCCTCCTCGCCGCCCAGGGCCGCGGCGTAGTTTATCGGCCGTCCCACCCAGACGAACTTGGCTCCGAGCGCCAGCGCCTTCAGCACGTCGGTGCCGCGGCGAATGCCGCTGTCCATCATCACCACCATGTCGCCAGCGACCTCCACGATCGAGGGCAACACGCGCATCGGGGAGGCGGTGCCATCGAGCTGGCGCCCGCCGTGGTTCGACACCACCACGCCATCGACGCCATGCTCCTTCGCGAGCCGCGCGTCGTCGGGATGCATGATTCCCTTCAGCACGATACGACCTGGCCACTGCTTGCGAATCAGCGCCAGGTGCTCCCAACTGAGGTGGTCGCGCTGGGTGAAGTCGCGCTCGACATTGCGCGACAGGATCGGCGCACCGCGCTCGGCGAACGAGTTCTCGAAGTGCGGCATGCCGTGCTGGAACATCGTGCGCAGGAACGAACCGAAGAGCCAGCGTGGATGGGTGATGCCATCCCATGCGAGCCGCAGGTTGGGCCGCAGCGGCGTGGAGAAGCCCGCGCGCACATTGTTCTCGCGGTTGGCGAGCACCGCCACATCGACGGTGATGACGAGCGTCTTGAAGCCGGCGCGCCCGACGCGGTCGATCAGCGGCTCGATGCGCTTCACGTCGCCCGGCACGTACGCCTGGAACCAGGTGCCCGGACACGCGGTACACACGTCCTCGAGGCGAATCAGGGACGAGCCGCTCATGATCATCGGGATGCTCGAGGCCGCCGCACCCCGTGCCTGCATCAGGTCGCCGCGGTACGCCGAGAGCGCGCTGATGCCCATCGGCGCCACCCCGAAGGGCGCGGCGTATTCGGTGCCGAAGAGCGTCGCCTTCGTGGTGCGCTTCGAAGTGTCGACGAGGGTGCGCGGGATGAACCCCACCTCCTCGAAGCCGGCACGGTTGTCGCGATAGGAGAGGTTGTCTTCGACGGCACCCGACACGTAGGCGAAGACCGGGCGCGGCAGGTGGCGGCGCGCGGCGCGCTCGAAATCATCGAGCGACAGGAGTTGGCTGGTTTGCATGAGAATGGTGATTTTAGCAGCGAGGGACCCGATGCTTGCCCACCACTTCGTGACCGAGGCCCACAACAACGCCTGGGCCAACCATCGGCTGCTCCGCGCCTGCTGCGAACTGACCGACCTGGAGTTCGCCGCGCAACGCGTGAGCTTCTTCCCGTCGATCAAGGCGACCCTCAACCACAACCTCACGGTGGACTGGTTCTACCTCGAGATGCTGGAGAGGAGCCGCGCGGGGTTGCCGCCCCACGAGAACCCGGGCAGGTTCTTCGAGCCCGAGGAGCCGTTCGAGCAGTGCGCACCGCTCAAGGAGGCTCAGCGCGCGAGCGACCAGCGGCTGATCGACTACTGCAAGGGACTGGGAGACGGCGACATGGACGGTGTCGTCCTCCTGCCGCGAAAGTCAGGGCTGCAGCGCGACAGCATCCGCAGGATCCTCGCCCACCTCTTCGAGCACCAGATCCACCACCGCGGGCAAGCCCACGCGATGCTCGCAGGCACGCGGGTGAAACCGCCGCAACTGGACGAGTTCTACTGTGCGAACGAAGCGAACCTCCGGGCGAAGGATTTCGCGGAGCTGGGGTTCACCGAGGAGGGTATCTGGGGCGCCTCGAGGTAGCCGGGGCCCTGGGGGCGGCCGCGGCGAATAGCGCTAAAGGGGGCAGGTCTTTAGATCATGAGGATCTTGCGGAGCCGCGCCCTAACTTCAAGAAGCGTTGTGCGCCCGGCACTCGCAGCCGATACGGCTCCCCTCGCCCTCCAATCGATCGTACGAAGCTGCTCGGTCAGTACGACGCCTTGAATGGCGAGGCCCCTCGGAATGGCGACTTCGAGTGGATTGCGAGTCGCGTGCGCTGTGCCGCGATGCGAACTCACGGCGCAGACAATGGCGAGCCCGGTCTGGTTGAAAGCGTCACCGGACACCACGAGTGCCGGACGCTTGCCCTGCTGCTCCGAGCCGACCGCAGTGGGATCGGTGACCCAGATGAGGTCACCTTCCTTCACCAGACCTCCCGGCCTACCGGCGCGCCGAATTCGATGGATTCAGTGTGCGCGCGGCGGGTTTTGGCATTGGAGAGCAATTTTATCGCGCGCTTGAAGTCAGCCTCGGAGAATTCAGGCAGCACGTCTGCGGGCGTGATCACCAAGGCGGAACCCTTGATCTCCACATTCACGGAAGTCTTCTCCCCGAGCCCCAGATCACGAGCCACGCCGGCTGGAATCCGGAGCGCCAGGCTATTGCCCCAGCGCATGACGAGTTGCTTTGACATAGTATCTCCCGACGATGTATCTACATTATAGATACATCCCAAACGTCAGTCAATGAGACTCGGCCAAGTTCTACTCGGTCACCAGCCGCTCGCGCGAAGCGAGCTGCGGGAAGAGCCGCATCCACAACGCCACCACAAACAGCGTGCCAATGCTGCCGACAACCACCGCCCCCACCGCTCCCAGCCATTCGGCCGTGGCGCCGGCCCGGAAGTCGCCCAGCTGGTTGCTCGCCTGAATGAAGGTGCCGTTCACCGCACCCACCCTTCCTCGCATTTCGTCGGGCGTCTCCAGTAGCACCAGCGACTGGCGGATCACCACGCTCACCATGTCGGCGCCGCCGCTCACCGCCAGGAGCAGCAGCGAAAGCCACAACCACGGCGAAAACGCGAAGGCCAGCAGCGTCGCGCCGAACAGCGCCACAGAGCCGAACATCCAACGTCCCACGCGGCGGCTCAGCGGATTGCGAGCGAGAATCCCGGCCACCACCAGGCCACCCACTGAGGGCGCCGCGCGCATCATGCCCAGGCCCTCGGGTCCCGTCTGCAGCACGTCCTTGGCGTAGATGGGAAGCAACGCGTAGACGCCGCCCAGCACCACGGCGAAGAGGTCGAGGGAGATGGCGCCCAGCACCACCTTGTGGCGCCACACGTAGTCGAGTCCGGCGAGGAGCGTCTTCATCGATACCGGCTCGTCGGGTGGCGGGCGCGGCGCCAGCCGCACTGCCGCGAGCCACGCGAGCGAGAGCGCTCCGAATACCGCGCAGGTGGCGTACACCACCCCCGCGCCGAGGGCATAGAGGAACCCACCGAGCAACGGCCCGCCGATCACCGAGATCTTGAGCGTGTCTACGTTCAGTGCCATGGCGCGAGGCAGGTCCGCGGGCTCCACCAATGACGGCACAATCGCCTGCTGCGCGGGGAACTGCATCGAGCGCGCGACGCCCAGCGCCACGCACAGCGCCAGCACCACGTCGCGCCCGACCCAGCCCGCGAGAGTCCCCCACGCCAGCACCGCGGCCACCAGCATCTGCAGGGCGAGGCTCACGCCCAAGAGCTTGCGGCGATCGGCGCGGTCGACCCACTGGCCGGCGGGAATCGTGAGCAGCAGCGCGGGCAAAAACTGGTACAGGCCCACCAGCCCAAGGTCCCAGGCGCTGCCGGTCAGGTCGTACATCTGCCAGCCGAGGGCCACCACCAGCATCTGGTTCGCGGTATTCCCCGCGAGCCGCGTGTAGACGAAGAAGTAGAAGTTGCGGGGAAGCGGCTTCAACCCAGCGGCGTCGACGCGAACGCCGGCAGGGCCTCCGAGCGCGCGGAGAATTCCACCAGGCCCGGGTAGCGGCCCGCGGGCACTTCCTGCTCGTTGTAGAACTGGCCGAAGCGCCACGCGCACGCCACCGCCACGTCGGCGGTGGTGACCGTGGGCCCCTGCAGCC
>JBBQBW010000303.1:0-4286 GCA_038318025.1 Burkholderiales bacterium
GATGTTCGAGCGGTTGTACGCGTAGGCGAAGTATGGATGCAGCGACCACGCGTCGCCCAGCTTCACCGTCGCCTGCACGTAGCCCTCGAAGAGGTCGTCGCGGCCGGTGGGCACGAGTGTGGCGCGCGCGAAGGAATCATCGTCGATGCGCCGCGACCAGCCGCCGGCCGCCTGCCACGACACGCGCGCCCTCGCATCGGACGCGGCCGACAGGCGCAGCCCGATCGTGTGGCGCGAGGCGGTGGCATCGGTGAACTGGTTGAGCGCGTTGGGCGCCTCGTCCTGGCCGTAGAGGAGCCGCGCCACCAGCGTGCCGTCGGGCCACCACTGCGGCCGGTGCTCGAGCGCCGCCGACACCGTCACCTGGCGCGTGTCCTGGCCGCGGTTGGTGGGATAACGCAGCAACGCGAGCTGCACGCCGAGCGCGGCGCTCCAGCGACCGTCGATGGGGCGGCGCACCTCCAGCCCCACGCCGAACGCGTTGCGGTCGTTGGTGATGCCCTGGGCGTCGAGCGTCTCCTCGAGGGCGCCGTCCTGGCGGAATGCCTGGGCGAACGCGGTGGCCGTGCACACCATCTCGCCGTTGCGCGCCTGGTATCCCACCACCACGTCGCCCATCAAATAATCGTATTGGCTGAAATCCGAATAGCGGCGCAAGCGCAGGTCCGCCGCGGCGAAGGCGACGCGGTCCTCCGCCAGCCGATAGGCGAAGTCCACGGCGCCATTCACGGCGCCGAAGTTGTCCTGGCGGCGGATCGAGTTGCCGGTGGGCTCGATGCCCGGCAGCCCGAAGGAGGAGAGGATGGCGCCGGGGAAGTCGCGCGTGCTGCTGGAGAGGTTGGTGTCGCGGCCGGCGCCGACCTCGAGGGAGGCGGAGATGGAGCGGCGCTGGCGCTCCTTCAGGCGGCGGATCTCGTCGAGGTAGGCGGCGAGCACGGCGCGCGCGCCATCGTCCCGGGCGCGGGGCACGAGGCGGTTGAACTCCTGGGCGGCGATGTCGAGGGATCCCATGCGCAGGTACGTGCGTGCCAGCTCGAGGCGGGCCGCATCGGCATCGGCGTTGCGCACCAGCACGCGCTCGAAGGCGATGGTGGCTCGCTCGAGGCGGCCCGACTCCAACGCCGCGACACCGAGCCAGTAGTCGAATTCGGGGTCCCCGGCGGAGCGGTCTTCCAGGGGGGCCAGCAGCTCCCAGGCGCGCACGGGCTGTTTCGCCTGGATCAGCGCCCGGGCCTGGGACGCGGGTGAGGGGGATTGGGCAAAGGCCGCGGCGGTGGCACACGTGGCTACGAGCGCGACGGCTCGCGCGACGACATGGGGCGCCAAAACGTGGGTGCGCATCCGGGCAGCCTCCCTGCCTTATTGGTCTTGTTGACGCGATCGCCTCCCCGGAGAGTATTCTCCTCGTCGGAACCCAGCAAGCAGGGGAGCGACATGGGACCGCACTTCCGCAGGGCCTGGCTGGCGGTGGCGCTGGCGACGTTCGCCGTGGATGCGATCGCCTTGCCCAACACCTACGCGGGTTGCCACCTGTTCCCGGGCGACAACTACTGGAACACCCGCGTCGATACGCTGCCGGTGCACCCCAGCTCCAGCGCGTGGGTCGCGAGCGTCGGCAACGCCACGCGGCTGCACCCCGACTTCAGCAACGACTTGGGCGACGGCTTCGGCTTTACGCCCGTCGCCGTGCAGTCGAACCAGCCGGGCGTGCCGATCTTCTTTACCGACGGCGCGGCCCAGGCCCAGGGCGACCCCGGCCCCTATCCGATTCCGCCCTCGCTCGCGACGCCCGGTGGCGACCGCGAGGTGGTGGTGCTCGACGCCACCAACTGCATCCTGTTCGAGCTCTACGGGCAGCCCAACGGCAACGGCGGCTGGATCGCTTTGGGGGCCGCGCGTTACGACCTGCGCTCCAACGCGCTGCGGCCCAATGGGCACCAATCCCTCGACCAGGCGGGCTTGCCGGTGCTGCAGGGATTGCTGCGCTGGGAGGACGTGGCAGGAGGCACCATCACCCACGCGATCCGCTTCACCGCGAGCAACGCCTGGGGCATGGAGAACGGCGCGATGAAGTACCTGTGGCCGGCGCGGCACGGATCCGGCACCAGCGCCGATCCGTCGTTCCCGCCGATGGGCGCGCGCTTCCGCCTGAAGGCGGGCTTCGACATCTCGGGCTTCGACGCGCGCACCCAGATCGTGCTCCGCGCCCTCAAGGAGTTCGGCATGGTGCTCGCGAGCCGCGGCGGCAACTGGTTCCTCCAGGGGGTCTCCGATTCCGGCTGGCCCGACGCGGTCATCGGCGAGCTGCGCTCCATCACCGGCGATGCTTTCGAAGTCGTCGACACGGTGCCGATGCTGATCGACGTGAATAGCGCCCAGGCGCGGCAGCCCGGCGTGGTTCCGCCGCCGCCACCGCCCGACCCGGTGGGCGGGCCGGAGGATGGATTCCCGCCTGGAGGCATGCCTGAAGGGTGGGTGCAGGCGCGGGATTCGGCGGCACCCTGGGTCGTCGCCAACGACGCGGCCAACGGCGGGAGCTTGAGCCTCAAGTCGGGGGCGGTGAATGCGGGGCAGCGCTCCGAGGTGTCCCACGGCGGCATCTTCGCGGCGGGCACCGTGGCGTTCGCCCGCAAGGTGGCGGGATCGTCGGGAACGCTGGAGTTCCTGGTCGATGGCCGGGTGCAGGGCAGCTGGACCGGGGACCAGGAGTGGGCCACGTTGCGCTACACGCTGCCGCCCGGAACGCACACGGTGAGCTGGCGCTACGTGAAGACCTCGGCCTCCACGTCCGATGCCGCCTGGGTCGACAGCGTGACGCTCCCCGCGATTGCGCCATGCCGGTTTCGCACCGTCGGCGGGCGCTGCCTTACCGAATAGTCCGCGCTTATTCCGCGCTGCGTGCCCCCCTTGTTCCGCGACGCTCAGGACCCTGCCTGCGGCACCGTCGCCTCACGGCGCGCCGGCTCGCTCTGGTGCAGAAACTTCGTGTAGAGGTCGCGCGGCGGCGTGATCGCGAGCCCCTTGAGCATCTGGCCCACGTTGCCGCGGTGATAGCCGCCGTGCGTGGTCACGTGGAGGAGGATCTCTTCCCTCGACATGCGGCCGGTGTCCCCGTCGGTGAAGGTGAAATCGATCACCTCGGCGAGCGCCGGCTCACGCAGGCCGGACAGGTACTTCAGGTACCACGCGTCGGTGGCGGCCACCTCGCTGCGTAGCTGGTCGAACGTCGGCGTCTCCTTCGTGTGCGTCGCATCGAACGGGCGTGTTTCTCCGGCCAGGTGCGCTCGGAAGATGCGGTCGACCACGTAGATGTGATTCAGGGTTCGGATACAGGGCTGGATCTGCTCGGCCTTCTCGGCCGGCACGGCGGCGAGGACACCGAAGAGCTCGCCGTTGGCCCAGGCCTTGTAGCCGAACAGCGATTTCAAGACGTTGAGGGACATTTGTGAGTCTCCTTGGCTCAGAGGGTGATCGATCCAGCGGATCACGCGAACGTAAATGCTGAATTGAGGACGGCATTCAAGATATCAGGAGTGAGATGACCGAGATTTCGATGACCCTCTCCCCGGCCCTCTCCCAAGGGAGAGGGAGATTCGATGACCCTCTCCCAGGGGAGAGGGGGGTTTCACTTCCGCAGGAAGTCGAAGTCGACGCCTTGATCGGCTTGCGTCACGTGCTTCAGGAAAAGCTGGCGATAACCGCGCTCGGCCTTCGGCTCTTGCACCGGCTTTTCCTTGCGGCGCTTCGCCATCTCGTCGTCGCTCACCAGCAGCATCAGTTCGCGTTTCTCGACGTCGAGCCGAATGCGGTCCCCGTTCTGCACCCACGCGAGCGGCCCGCCGATCGCCGATTCCGGCGTCACGTGCAGCACGATGGTGCCCGCAGCGGTGCCCGACATGCGGCCGTCGGAGATGCGGATCATGTCCTTCACGCCGGCGCGCGCGAGCTTCTTCGGGATCGGCAGGTAACCCGCCTCGGGCATGCCCGGCGCGCCCTTGGGGCCGATGCTCTTCAAGACCAGGATGTCCTCGGCCTTCACGTCGAGGTCGTCGGAGTCGATGCGCGCGGCCAGGTCCTCGGCGTTCTCGAACACCACGGCGCGCCCCTCGTGCTTCATCAGCTTCGGGTTCGCGGCCGACTGCTTGATGATGCAGCCGCCGGGGGCCAGGTTGCCCTTCAGCACCGCGATGCTGCCTTGCGGATAGAGCGGGTTCGACATCGGGCGAACGATGTCCTGCTTGAATGCCTGCTGCGCGTCGATCTCCTCGCCGAGCGTGCGGCCGGTT
>JBBQBW010000304.1:0-4285 GCA_038318025.1 Burkholderiales bacterium
AAGTCGGTACGCGAGCCTCGACCCGGACCGCAAGCCCTCGGGCTCGATGGCAGATCAGATGTCGCAGCTCGCCGCCGATATCTCTTTTGAGGGATGCGGCGCTGCGCTACCCCGCGCCCACCGCGAATTCCTTTTGTGAACTGTGGAGCGCGTCGAAAAGGCATCTGTAGGAGGAGCGGTGCGCGGGCACATCCATACTTCACGCCCGTTCTCCGCGCGTCGAGAAGCATGATGAGCGACAGAAGGTTGCGGGTTAGTAGCGCAGCGCCGCATCCCCATTAAAGGCCCGGGGACGCCCGCAGGGAGGCACTGCGATGCCACCGAGCCCGAGGTCTTGCGGTGCGGGTCGAGACCCGTGTACCGGCTCACCGCAAGATCGATGCTGCGCGAAAAATTCGAACGTAATGGGTGGAAGTGAGACTCACTCCCCTCCGATCGAGCGCATCTCGGCGTCTCGGCCCGGACCGCGACCTCGGGCTCCGTGGCTACACGATCCTGTCGCGCTACCGGTAACGCCTAACTCATTACCGCCAGCTGCTGATTCGCCTTCTCCAGCCGCTCCACCAGAGTGTTGAGGAAGCGCTCGTCGAACAAGCGCCGGCAGGTGAGCGAAGCCGCACGCAAGTCCTCGGCGCGAATCTTGAGCACGATCGCATCCGAGCTGGTCGTGACGGTAGCCGAGCGGTGCGGCGCATCCTTGTGGGCGAGATACGACATCTCGCCGAAGCAGTCGCCGGAGGTGAGGACCGAGACCTTCTTCTTGCCCACCGTCACGGTCACGTAGCCGCCGGCGAGGATGAAGAAGGAGTCGCCCTTGTCGCCTTCCTTGATGAGCGCCGTCTCGGGCTTGAACTTGGCCCACTTGGAGATCTTGAGAACCTCCCACAGCTCGTTCTCGGGGAAGTCGCGGAAGAAGGGCAGTGTCCGCATCAGCTGGAAGCGCTCGGTGTCGGACTGCTCGCGCCGCTCCGCCTCCTTCTTGTCGGTCTTCCACGTCTCGGCGAGCGCGGAGCCGAACTCCTCCCAGGTGGCGAAGCGCTTCGCCGGGTCCTTGGCGATCGCCTTCATGATGATCGCGTCCATCACCGGCAGCAGCGAATCGCGGTGGGTGGTGGGCGGCGGCGGGTCGGTGTTCACGATCTGGTAGATGACGCTCATCGTGTTGGCGCCGGAGAACGGCAGCTTCCCGGTGATGAGGTAGTACATGACCACGCCGAGCGCGTAGATGTCGGTGAGGTGCGAGGCCTGGGCCCCGCCGGTGACCAGCTCCGGGGCCATGTAGGCGGGCGAACCCACGTTGCTGATCACGGTGCGGTCGCTCACCGTATTGATCGCGGCGCCGAAGTCCGCGATCTTGATCTCGGTGCCCTCCTTGTGGAGGATGTTGCCGGGCTTCAGGTCCCGGTGGGTGAGTCCCAGCGTCTGGGCGAAGGCGAGGGCGCGCACGCACTTGAAGATGATCTCGCAGACCTCGCGCGGCTCGAGCAGGCCCTCCTCGGTGCAGAACTTCTCGAGGGTGCCGCCCTCCACGTACTCCATCACGAGGTAGCTGTATTCGCCCTCCACGACCGCGTCGAAGATCTGCACGATGTGGGGGTGGTTCAGCTTCCCGGCGAGCGCCGCCTCGTTCAGGAACATGTTCTTGTAGAACGCGCCGTCCTCGCTGCTCTTCAGCGCCTCCGGGTACACGACCTTGATCGCGACCTTGCGCTTGTTGAACGGGTCCTCGGCGAGGTAGACCTTGCCGGTGGCGCCCCTGCCCAGCACGCTCATCACCTGGTACTTGCCGATCATCTGGCGCTGGGTGACGGTGTTCATACGCAGCGCCCCCCGTCCACCTCGAGGCAGGCGCCGGTCACGAACTCGGCCTCGTCGGATGCGAGGAAGAGCGCCGCGTTGGCGATGTCCAGTGGACGGGACATGCGCCCCAGGGGAATGGTCGCCACGAATTTCTTCCGGTTCTCCGGGGTGTCCGGCATGCCCATGAAGCTCTCCAGGAGTCCGGTCTCGCCGATCACCGGGTTGATGACGTTCACTCGGATGCGATCCGGGCCGAGCTCGGCCGCCATCGAGCGCGAGGTCACGATGGCGGCACCCTTCGAGCCGTTGTACCACGTGAGGCCGGGGCGCGGCCGCACTCCGGCCGTGGACGCGATGGTGATGAAGGCGCCCCCGCCGTGGGCGCGGAAGTACGGCACCGCGTGCTTCGCGGTGAGGAAGAGCGCCTTCACGTTCACCGCGTAGATGCGGTCGAACTCTTCCTCCGAGACGTCGAGCAGCGGCTGGTTGCGGTGGGTGGCACCGGCGTTGTTGACGATCACGTGGAGCGCGCCGTATTCCTGCTGCGGCACCTTCACCAGGCGGGCCACATCGGCGTCCTTCGAGACGTCGGCCACGGCGGCGACCGCCTGGCCCCCCGCAGCGCGGATCGACGCGGCCACCCGCTCGGCGGCATCGGCCGCGAGGTCGTTCACGACCACGCGCGCGCCCTCTTCGGCAAACCGGCGTGCGATTCCCTCGCCGAAGCCCGAGCCTGCGCCGGTGACGATGGCGACCTTCTCCCTCAGCCTCATGTTCTTTGTGCGCACTGCATGTTTGCACCGATTATCGCCCATCCCGGGCGCTCTCGGGTTCGGAATGCGAACCCGGGTTCCGGGGAAACTTGGCGGCCAGGAGGGTGCGCGGGTCGGGCGCGGCTTCGGGAGGAGGGAACGGCTGCTGATACTCGGTCACGGGATCCGGATCTCTGAAAAGAAACGACCCGTCCGCGGACGGGTCGTGTGCGGGCGAGATTCCAACGGGAGATGCCCGTCCGGACCAAGCGTTTTGCCCCCTAGAAGAGGCCGGTGATCTTACCGTTGTCATCCACGTCGATGGCGCACGCCGAGGGCACTTTCGGCAGGCCCGGCATGGTCATGATGTCGCCGCAGACCATCACCACGAACTCGGCGCCCGCGGCCAGGCGCACCTCGCGGATGTTGACCACGTGCCCGGAGGGCGCCCCGCGCAGCTGCGGGTCGGTCGAGAACGAATACTGCGTCTTGGCAACGCACACCGGGTAGTGGCCGTAGCCCGACTCCTGCAGCTTCTTGATCTGGGTGCGGACCCTGGAGTCGGCCGTGATGTCGGCGGCGCCATAGATCTTGGTCGCGATCGCCTTCATCTTGTCCCACAGCGGGGCCGAGTCCTCGTAGACGAACTTGAAGCTGTTGGGCTCCTCGCACAGCCGCACCACCTCGTTGGCCACGTCCACCGCGCCCTTGCCGCCCTCGGCCCAGTGGCGCGCCAGGATCACCTTGGCGCCGTGGTGGGCCATCTTGTCCTGCAGCAGCTTCACCTCGGCCTCGGTGTCCTCGGTGCGGTGGTTGATCGCCACCACGCACGGCAGGCCGTAGTTGTTCCTGATGTTGTTCACGTGGCGCTCGATGTTGGTGATGCCCGTGGCCAGCGCCTCGAGGTTCTCGCGGCCCAGCTCCTTCACCTCGATGCCGCCGTGGAACTTCAACGCCCGGATCGTCGCCACCAGCACCACCGCCGAGGGCCTGAGCCCCGACTTGCGGCACTTGATATCGATGAACTTCTCGGCGCCCAGGTCGGCGCCGAAGCCCGCCTCCGTCACCACGTAGTCGCCAAGCTTCAAGGCCGTCTGGGTGGCCAGCACCGAGTTGCAGCCGTGGGCGATGTTGGCGAAGGGGCCGCCATGGATGAACGCCGGGGAGTGCTCGAGCGTCTGCACCAGGTTCGGCGCGAGCGCGTCCTTCAGCAGGGCGGCCATGGCGCCATGGGTCTTCAGATCCCGGGCGAGGATCGGCTTCTGGTCGCGGGTGTAGCCGCAGACGATGTTGCCGAGGCGCTCCTTCAAGTCCTTCAGGCTGGTCGACAGGCAGAAGATCGCCATCACTTCCGAGGCGACCACGATGTCGAAGCCATCCTCGCGCGGGTATCCGTTGGCGGTGCCGCCCAGGGCGACGGTGACGTCGCGCAGTGCCCGATCGTTCATGTCCATCACCCGCCTCCAGGTGATGCGCCGGATATCGATGCCCAGCTCGTTGCCGTGCGAGATGTGGTTGTCGATCAGCGCCGAGAGCAGATTGTTGGCCAGCGCGATCGCGTTGAAGTCGCCGGTGAAGTGGAGGTTGATGTCCTCCATCGGCACCACCTGCGCATAGCCGCCGCCGGCTGCACCACCCTTGACGCCGAACACCGGACCGAGCGACGGCTCGCGCAGGCAGATCATCGCCTTCTTGCCGATATGGTTCAGTGCATCGCCCAGCCCGACGGTGGT
>JBBQBW010000305.1:0-4285 GCA_038318025.1 Burkholderiales bacterium
CCTTCAGCTTCGAATCGGTGTCGAGCTTCGCCTGCTGCGCCTCGAGCGCCTTCAGGGCCGCTTCCAGGCTCGCCAGCTCGCGTGTGGCCTCGTGCATGCGCTCGGTGGTGGCGCGCCGCTCGGTCTCGAGCGCGGGGAGGCGCGCTTCAGCGTCGCGTTGCGCGGCTTCCAGCTCGACGAGCCGGGACGCGAGCATGGCGCGCTCGCCCTCGATGCCGGCCAGCTTCTCGGGCTCGGGGAATACGAGCGCCATGTTCTCCTGCTTCAATCGATTCTTGCGCGCCTCGATCTGCGAGAGAAGCTTCAGCGCGTGCGACTCGCGCGTTTGCTCCACGCCCTGCGCCTGCTCGGCGCCGCTCATCTCCGATTCGGCGGTGCGCACTTCCGCGGCGGCCTGGTGCGCCGCGGCCTCCGCGGCGGGCAACGCTTCGCGGGCACGCGTGACTTCCGCTCCCCGCGCGTCGATCGCGGCGCGCGCAGTGTCGATCTCGCCCTGCCAGCGGTCGCGCTCGGCGGTGGCTTCGGAAATGCGGCGCTCGACCTCGTGCGCCTCGCGCCCGATGGCCTCCAGCTGGTTGGCCATGCGCCGGCGGTTCTCGGCGAGGAACGTGATCTCCTGCTCGAGGGACTGCACCTCGGCATTGGCCGAATACAGTGCGCCCTGCAGCTCCTGGAGATGGTCCGTCACCTCGTAATGCTTGCCGCGCAACTGCTCCAACGCGCTCTCCGCCTCGCGCAGCTTCGCGGTCTCGGCTTCCAGCGCGACCGTGACTTTCTGCACCTCGTTCGAATAGCGCGTCTTGGCGCTCTCCGCCTCGCGCAGCCGCGTGAACGCGAGCAGGTTGTGGTTCAACGCGAGGCTCGCGTGCAGGTCCTGGTACTTGGCGGCGATTTCGGCTTGCTGCGCGAGATGGGTGAGCTGCGTCTCGAGCTCGGCGCGGATGTCGCCCACGCGGGAAAGGTTCTCGCGCGTGTCCTCGAGGCGCAGCTCGGTCTCGCGGCGCCGCTCGCGGTACTTGGAGACACCGGCGGCTTCCTCGAGGAAGACGCGCAGCTCCTCGGGCTTGGAGGTGATGACCCGCGAGATCATCCCCTGCTCGATGATCGAGTAGGCGCGGGGGCCCCGGCCCGTGCCGAGGAAGATGTCCTGCACGTCACGCCGTCGCACGTGCTGGCCATTCAAGTAGTAGTTGGAGTCGCCGTCGCGCGACAGCACGCGCTTCACGCTGATCTCGTTGTACTGCGCCCACGCCCCGCCGATGCGCCCGAGGGAGTTGTCGAACACCAGCTCCACCGAGGCGCGGCTCACGGGCTTCCTCTCCGAGGAGCCGTTGAAGATCACGTCGTGCATGTGCTCGCCGCGCAGCTGCCTGGCGCTGGACTCGCCCAGCACCCAGCGCACGGCGTCGATCACGTTGGATTTACCGCACCCGTTGGGCCCCACCACGCCCACGAGTTGCCCGGGCACGGCGATGGTGGTCGGATCGACGAAGGATTTGAAGCCGGCGAGCTTTACGGAGGTGAGTCTCAAGGGGCGGTCTTTATGTGACACGCCCCGCGTCGGGCGGGCCGGCGGCGGGGCGCATGTAAGTCTTTGTTTTTGCGCACCGCGAAGCGGAGGCGCATCGGTAGAATGCTGATTTTACCGGAACGCAAAGCCCCTTCGCCATGCCGCAATCGTCCAAAGCCCTCGAGACCTTCCCCAACCCCCAGCCGGGCCGGGACTACCTGATCCACATGGAAATCCCGGAGTTCACCTGCCTCTGCCCCAAGACCGGGCAGCCGGACTTCGCGGTACTCACCCTCGACTACATTCCGGAGAAGAAGTGCGTGGAGCTGAAGAGCCTCAAGCTCTACGTCTGGTCGTATCGCGATGAAGGCGCCTTCCACGAGGCGGTGACCAACCGCATCCTCGACGACCTGGCAGGGGCGACGAAGCCGCGCTTCATGCGCCTCACGGCGCGCTTCTTCGTGCGCGGCGGGATCTTCACCACTGTCGTGGCCGAGCACCGCGCGAAGGGCTGGAAGCCGCAGCCTCGGGTGGAGCTGGACTCGTTTCCAGGCGAGTCGAATGTGCGTTAGCGAGTGATGCGGGCGGTAAACCTTTGGACACGGATAAACACGGATCGCGACGGATGAGGGCGGATTCGCAAAGGGGGGCGCTCGAATATCGCCGGCGAAATTTCATGCGTTATGCCCTGCCTTATCCTCGTTCATCCGTCGCCATCCGTGCTTATCCGTGTTCCAAAGGTTTCCTGCGTGCATGACTCCCCGCCCGCCGCCTCTCGCCAACCGCGCTCGCAACCGTGGCCGTGACGATCAGCGCTCCGCCAAACCAGTCCTGCAACCGCAGCACTTCGCCCGCGAGATAGTGCGAAGCCACCGCCGCCACCACCAACTCGAACAGCAGGATCACGATGGCGCGGTTGGCCGGAAGCCGCGACAACCCGTACTGCAGCGCCAGTCCCAGCACCACCAGTGCCGCGCCGATCCCCGCGATCATCCCCGCGTGGTCGAACGCCGCCGCCCACGCCGCCTCGGATCCCAGCTTGCTGCCGGGCAGGTGGAGCAATGCGGCGACGGTCACGCCAGCCCAGATCACCAGCGACTTCGCCGGGTCCGAGAGGTACTGGAGGCGACGCACCAGCACGTTGCCGAGCGCGAACAGCAGCCCCGCGGCAAGGCCCAGCCATTCCGCGCGTGACGCGGGCCACGGAAACCCCAGCTCGGGCCGCCACAGCATCGCCATGGCCCCGGCGAATGCGAGGGCCATCACCACGAACCCCGATCGGTCGAGCCGCTCGTCGAGCACGACGCGCGCGATCGGAACGGTCCAGAGGGGCGCGAGGTAAAAGAGCAGCAGCACGCGCATCACCTCCCCCTCCAGCACGCCCATCACGTAGGCCAGGTTGCTCCAGCCGATGGCGATGCCCAGCAGCAGCACCAGGGGATGCAGCGGCCAGAGCGCCTTCCAGTGACGCGCGAACAGCAGCCCGCCCATGACGAGGGCCGTGCCGTAGGTTAAGAGCGCCGCCCAGATGCCATCGAGGCCCGACTGCGCGAGCAGGCGATACGGGTACCAGACGACCCCCCAGGTGGCGGCGCCGACGAGGAGCGCCGCGACGGGAAGTGAGGAAGTGGCTTTCAAGGCGGTTATGATGCGGGCGCGCCATTCTAACCGCGGCCCCTTCACACCATGAGTGCTTGCGCGGTCCTGCACGTCACCTCGATCCCCGGCGGCGGCGTCGATCGCCATGTGCGCGACCTCGCCGCCGGATCGTCGCGTCCCCACCTGGTGTGGCACGTCGGCGCGGACGCGGACGTGGTCGAGGCGGGCGGCGAGCCGCGCTACGTGCCGCTCGATCGCGCCGCGCTGGAGCGCGACCCCGATGCGATGGCGGCCTGGCTGCGAGCGCGCGGCGTGGGCCTCGTGCACCTCCATTCGATGGGCCGCGCCGTGCGCGCGCGGGCTGGCTGGGCGGCGGCGGCCACAGGCTCCCCCACGATCGTCACGTTGCACGACGTCCTCTTCCTGCGCGCCGACGGTTTCGAGCCCGGCACGCCGCGTACCGCCGATCCGGCGTGGCTCGCGGAAGTGGCGCCGGTGCTGCGGGAGGCGCGCGCGGTGCTCGCCCCGTCGCGCTTCATCGCCGACCTGGCTGAGGTCAACGTTCCCGGCCTGCATCTCCAGGTGGTTGCGAATGGCACGACGGCGCCGAAGCGCACGCCCCTGGAGGCGCGCGTGGAGTTCGAGCGCGCGCGCCCACGGCGCGTCATCGCGGCACTGGGCGCGCTGGGCCCGCACAAGGGCTCGCGCGTGCTCGAAGCCCTCGCGGCGCGGCTGGCGGGCACCGATGTCGGCCTGGTCGTGATCGGCTACACCGATGGCCAGGCGTGGCCGGGCTGGTTCGACGACGCGCTCTTCATCCACGGCCCCTACGCGGAAGAAGACGCCGGCGCGCTGCTCGCGGCCTACCGCGCCGAGGCGGTGCTGTTCCCGAACACCGTGCCGGAGAGCTTCAGCTACGCGCTCTCCGACGCCTGGGCCGCGGGCCTCCCGGCGATCGTGCCGCCGCAGGGCGCGCTCGCGGAACGCGTGCGCGCCCATGGCGGCGGCTGGGTGTTGCCGGAACGGTTCGGCGTGGACTCCATCGTCGAGCGCATCGAGTGGCTGGGAACCGCGGCGGGGAAAGCCGCGGCGGCCCGCGTAAAATCGGGGCTTGCGAACCCTGACCCCAAACGGCTTCCCTCCATCGACGGCATGACACGCGCGCTCGAAGACCTC
>JBBQBW010000306.1:0-4280 GCA_038318025.1 Burkholderiales bacterium
ACCCTCACGTCCATCGCCTGCACAGGGCTGGGCGCGGGCGGCACCGCCAGCACCAACCTCGGGACGCGCACCGTTTCGCTGGATGCGGCGGCGACCGCCGCGGGATCTGCGATCACCTGCACGTTCACCAACACGGCGGGCGCGGTCGTCGGCGGCGGCGTGAACGCAATTCCGACGATGTCCGAATGGGCCATGCTGATGCTCACGGCCCTGCTTGCGCTGGCGGGATTCCGGGCGATGCGCTCGCGCCGGCGCTAGGGCTTCCACCCCAGCCGTCCGTCAAGCGCCAGGGCGCTCTCAGCCCTGGCGCAGATCCTGGCGCCGCGCCTCCATCGCGCGGCCCAGCGCCTCGCGATCGCCCTCGGTGAGCCACCGGTTGAAGAAATCGTTGAGCGCCCTTTCCTCGACGAGGATGTGCTGCGCATAGGCGCCGACGAAGGTCGTCACGTCCGCGTTCGCCAGCTTGCGCGCCCGGCCCTCGACGATCGCCTCCAGCGGCCGGCGCAGGCGCGACCAGGCCGCCTCCAGCACGAGATGGTCCTCCTCCAACGTCGCGCGGAAGGCGCAGAAGCGCGCCTGCTCGCCCGCGTCGGTGATGCGGCTGGCAAGGAGCGGGAAGAGGTCTTCTTCCTCGTCGTCGTGATGGTTGGCCGCAGCACGCTCGAAATAGAGCAGCAGGCGATGGGCCGTGGACGAGGCCTCGAGATCGGCGCCGCGTTTTCCGACGTGCGCGGCCAGCTGTTTCAGTGCCACCAGCTCGCGCTCGATGCGGCGGTGGCAGCCCAGCAGCATTTCGAGCGGGTCCCCGACCCCCCTTCCCCGCTCTTGGGGGAGGTGTCGTGGCATTCGGCTCATGGGTCTGAGATCGCAGTGACGGAAAAAGGTTTCGGTTGGTGATGTGGTGTTACACCCTCGAGTTGGCGCATCGTGCTTTGCGCCCGGGCCCAGGCCGGGGAAAGCCTGTCCCGAGCTTCCTCCGTCGTCACATTCCATAGGTCGTCGATGGGGACGTGCGATGCAACGGCGGTTTGTAGGGAGCGGTTGTGCGCTCATCACCGTCACCGCGACCGACAAGCACCGATGTTCTCTGGCAAGAGCGCAGCGCCGGCGGATAGTTTCGTGGGGTAGCGGAGCGCCATTCCGCCCTAAAATTGCGAGGACGGTGGACATCGACGTGGAAAGCTCGGGGCAGGCCTTGGGGAAAGACTCGAGAAGGCGGGGAGTGTCGCTCGCGGGATCACCGTCCGCATGGCTATCTCATCCTGACCTACGCAGGTTCGTATCGCCTGGCTCGAGGCTTTCCCCGGCCTGGGCCCGGGCGCAAAACTGCAGGTACGCACTACACAACACGCTCCGCGATCACCACGTACCGCAAATCACTCCCGGCCCGCACCGCATCGAACGGATAACAAGTGATCAGCGTGAGTTGCTGCGAATCGGCGGCATCGAGCAGGCGCGCACCGTCCTAGTGGAGGATCGCGATCTCGCTCACCCGATAGCGGACCTGGCGCCCGCCCCCGGACTCGACCCCGATCGCATCGCCGGCGACGACGCGGTCGAGGAACGCGAAGTGGGTGTCGCGATGGGCGACGATGACCGAGTTGCCCGCGCTGCCGGGCGCGGCGGTGCCCGCCACGTGCGCCGGCCCGAAGGCGAGCGCGCGCGGGTTGGCGTCGTCGAGCACGAAGAGATCGACGCCGCGGGCCGGGACCGTGAGTCGCGCGATCGGCCGCAGGTCCGCGCCGGGCCAGGGGCGCCGCGCCGGCGCGCCCGCCACGGTGCCCTGCCAGGACCGCGCGATCAGGTGCTGCGCCAGCGCCGCCTTGGCGTGGATCCAGCCCGCGGAGCCCACCAGCCACGCGCCGGCGAGGAGCAGCGCGAGCGCCAGGCCCGCGCAGGCGTGGCGCGCGCGGCTCAAGCGCGCCTCCCGATCACCGCCACCATCGCCCCCATCGCGATCGCCATCAGGCCCAGCAGCAGGTGGAGCGTCGACTCGGTGTCGGTCTGCGGTAGCAGCATGCCCTGGGGCATGCTGGTCTTCACCTGCGCCATGCGCAGCATCCCCGCCGGCGCGGTCGGCGTCACGTCCACGGCGACGAGGCTCGTGTACGCGCTCACGAGGTGGTGCGTCATCGCCACCTTCACCACGCCCGAGCGCACTTCTGCCGCATCGGCGCCGGTCGCGAGCCCGTCCATCAGGCTCGCGATCTTCGCATTGGCCCAGAGGGCGCCCACGCCGGGAGCGGGTTCGCCCGCGGACAGCGTGAGCACCGCGCTCCAGGGTTGGTTGCCGCGCAAGCCCGTGACGACCACGGAGCGCGGGGCGGAGCCGGTAGCGGCGGCCACGACGATCGGCTCGCCGAGGTAGAGGTCCGGCACGCGCGCGGGAAAGGTCTCCACCGGCGTGCCATCGGTCCAGGCAAGCGACACGTCGCGCAGCACCGGTGCCTCGATCTTCTCGAAGAGACGCGTCATCTTTTCCTGCACCTCGCGCACATCGCCCACGTGGGTGAAGGTGCCGCGGCCGAACTGCGCGGCCTTGGTCATGAAGTGTCCGTTGGGGGCCGAGCCGATGCCGACGATGAAGAGGCGCGAGGCGCCGAGGCGTTGCGCGATCAGCCTGAAGAGGTCCTGCTCGTTGCCCACCGCGCCGTCGGTCATGAACACCACCTGGCGCAGGTACCCCGGCGTCTCGCGCCCGTCGAGGGCGACGGTGAGCGCCTTGTCCATCTCGGTGCCGCCCTGGGCCTTGAGCCGCCCCACCCAGGCGCGCGCGTGATCGAGGCTCGCCAGGGTGGCGGACACGGCCGCGGGGTGCAGGGCACGCACGACGGAGTTGAATTCGACCACGTTGAACCGGTCGCGCGGCGTCATGGTGCCGAGCGCCACGAGGAGCGCCGACTTCGCCTGCTCCATCGAGGTGCCCTGCATCGAGCCCGAGGTATCGACCACCAGCAGCGTCTCCCGCGGCAGGCGCTGGAACGCGGCGCGCTCGGCGGCGTTCGGCTGCGGCGGCACCACCATCAGGAGCGCGTACTGGAGCCCGCCGACTTCCTGGGTGAAGACCGCGGCGCGCGGCTCGGCGCCCGAGGCGACGCGCCAGGTGAGCTCGAAGTCGCGGTCGGCGGCTTCCTGGTCTTTCGTGAGGGCGATCAACGCGCGCTTGTCGCCGGCCGACTTCTCGATCCACACGTCGTGGTAGCTGCCCTCGATGGCGCCCAGGGGCACGCCCGCTTCGATGGTGACCGCGATGTCGACGCTGTTGGCCGAGCTGCCGCAGCCTTCGTGGGGTGCCTCGTCGGGATCGGAGTCGGAACCTTCGGCGACGCTCGGGTGGTAGCGCGGCGTGACCGCCAGCGGGAAGCGCAGCCTGTACTGGCCGTTGTCGTACTCGAGCGCCTGCTGGTACTCGATCGACACCACGACGCGGTCGTCCGGACCGATGTGCGCCACAGAGTTGGTGAAGAGGTTCGGACGGCGCTGCTCCACCAGTGCCGCCTTGCGGCCCTCGGCCTTCGCCTTCTCGTAGACGCGGCGCGCCTCTTCCTTCTCGCGCACCTGGCCCTCGATCTCGCGCTCGCCGATGCGCACTAAAAGCCGGTCGACGGCGGCCTTTTCCGGCAGCGGGAAGACGTAGAGGGCCTCGATGAAGTCGCTGCCCTGGTGGTGGAAGTACTGCGTTACGCGGGTGCGGGCGACCATGCCGGTCACCGTGATTGCGACGTCGGTGGAGACTGTGGGCACCGTGGTGTATTGCCCCGCCTCGCCGGTGAGCGCCAGCAGCGCCCCCGCCTTCGGGTCGGCAAGCGTCACCTTGCCGGCCGCGTGCGTGTTGGACGACAACGCGAGGATCGCCAGCGACATCGCCACCGCCACCCCCAGCCCGCCCACGAAAGCCTTCGCCACCAGCTTCGCGAAATCCACCGCCACTCTCATTCGACCGTCCCCTTGTCCGCCCATGATTGGGCAAGACCATTGGGCGCCGGGGGAATGCAAGCGAAACGCCCGCACGGTGGCGGGCTGGCGATGGATTGTGTTCGAAAGATGGCCGCCCGCGCGGCGGCCAGCGAGGCGCTAGGCCATGGCCTTGGCGCGCGCCGCCTCGATGGAGGACTTCCAGGAGGCGATGTACGCGGCGAACTTGTCTTCCGTGAGGCCAGCGAGCGTCTCGTTGCCCGCCTCGGTGAGCGCGGTAATGGTGTAGCTCACCTCCACCCGGCAGGTGAGCTCCCCATCCGCGTGGCAGGTGACGCACACGATGCCGACGCGCGAGCCGGGAG
>JBBQBW010000307.1:0-4271 GCA_038318025.1 Burkholderiales bacterium
GTTCACGCGCTCGTTCAACAAGGCCTTTCCGGGCTTCGACACCGATGTGCACGGCCTCATGTCGATGGTCGAGCTCGAAGGCGTCGGCATCGAAGACGGCAAGTACTTCGTCGACTGCGTTCGCTAGACGTCAGGCCACGCCCGCCATCGCGTGACTGAAGCCGGCGTCGACATAGACGATCTCGGAGGTGACGCCGGCGGCGAGGTCGGAGAGCAGGAAGGCCGCGGTGTTGCCGACTTCCTCGGTGGTGACTCCCCGGCGCAGCGGCGCGTTCTTCTCGACGTATCCAAGGATTTTGGAGAAGCCGCCGATGCCCGCCGCGGCGAGCGTCTTGATCGGCCCGGCGGAGATCGCGTTGACGCGGTTGCCCCTGGGCCCCAGGCTCGCGGCGAGGTAGCGCACGCAGGCCTCGAGGCTCGCCTTGGCGAGCCCCATCACGTTGTAGTTGGGCATGGCGCGTTCGGCGCCGAGGTAGGAGAGGGTGACGATCGAGCCGGGCCGCCCCGCCATCATCGGCGCGGCCCCCTTGGCGAGGGCGGCGAGGCTGTAGCTGGAGATGTCGTGGGACATGCGGAACGCCTCGCGCGTGACACTCTCGTGGAAGTCGCCCTTCAGCGCCTCCCGGGGAGCGAAGGCGATGGCGTGCACCAGCCCGTCCAAGCCATCCCACACCGCGGCGAGCGAGGCGAAGAGGGCGTCGATCTGGGCGTCATCGGCCACGTCGCAGGGATAGACCCGGTCGGTGCCGAACTCGCTGGCGAGGCCGCGCACGCGGTCCCGCACCCCCTCGCCCTGGTAGGTGAAGGCGAGCTCGGCACCCTCGCGGGCGCAGGCTTTCGCGATACCGTAGGCGATGGAGCGGTTGGAGAGCATCCCGGTCACCAGGATGCGTCGGCCTTGCAGGAAGCCCATTCCACGGTCCCTTCCCCTTAAAATCGGGGGTCATCAACGGTTACAGACGGGGTCGAAGTGTATCGCATAATCTGGGCCATTCTTGGCGCCTGCCTCGCCCTCGAGGCGAGCGCCGCCGCGCCATCCAAGGTGTTCCGCTACGCCTTCAAGGTGGCCGAAACCGGGTTCGACCCGATGCAGACCTCCGACCTCTATTCTTCGAACCTGCTGGCCAACATCTTCGACTCCCCGCTCGGCTACGACTTCCTCGCCCGCCCGGTGAAGCTGGTGCCCAACACGCTCGCCGAGATGCCCGAGGTATCCCACGAGGGCACGCTCTACACCATGCGGGTGAAGCCCGGCATCTTCTTTGCCGCCGACGCGGCCTTCAAAAAGGGGGCCAGGCGCGAGCTCACCGCCCAGGACTACGTCTACTCCCTCAAGCGCAACTTCGACCCGAAGCTGAAGAGCCCGAACCTGTACCTCTTCGAGGGCAACATCGCCGGGATGGACGAGGTGCTGGCGAAGGCGCGGCGCGACAACCGCATGGACTACGACGCCCCGGTGGAGGGCCTGCGGGCACTCGACCGCTACACCTTCCAGGTGCGCCTGAAGCAACCCAACTACAACTTCCTCTGGTACCTCGCCCACTGCAACACCACCTGCGCCGTGGCGCGCGAGGTGGCGGAGCACTACGGCGAGAAGATCTCCGAGCATCCCGTCGGCACTGGCCCCTTCAAGCTGGGTTACTGGAAGCGATCGTCGAAGATCGTGATGGACGCCAACCCCGATTTCCGCGAGGAGTACTACACGGGCGAGCCGGCGCCCGACGATGCCCGCGCCCAGGCGATCCTCAAGCTGAACCAGGGCAAGCGCCTGCCGATGGTCGACCGCGTCGAGGTCTACATCATCGAGGAGGCGCAGCCGCGCTGGCTCGCGTTCCTGAACGAGGAGCACGACATCGTCGAGCGCCTCCCCGAGGACTTCGCCAACACCGTCCTGCCCAACGGCAAGCTCGCCGCCAACCTCTCCCGCCGCGGCATCCAGCTCGACCGCAACCCCGGCCTCGACGTCACCTACACCTACTTCGCGATGAAGGATCCGCTGGTGGGCGGCTACGCGCCGGAGAAGGTAGCCCTGCGCCGCGCCATGGTGCTGGGCCAGGACGCGCAGGAGGAGGTGCGCATGCGCTTCAAGAACCAGGCGATCCCGGCGCAGAGCCCGGTGGGCCCCGAGGTCGCGGGCTACGACCCCGACTTCCGCTCCGCCTCCAACCAGTACGACCCCGCGCGCGCCAAGGCGCTGCTCGACATGTACGGCTGGCTCGACTGCGACGGCGACGGCTTCCGCGACCAACCGCGCAAGGCCGGCGAGGGGTGCGCGCCGTTCACCATCGAGATGGCCGCGGCGCCCGACCGCGAGTTCCAGACCGTGGTGGAGCTGTGGAAGAAGAACATGGACGCGCTCGGCATCCGCCTCACCTTCAAGCGCGCCAAATGGCCCGACCTGCTCAAGGAATCGAAGGCCGGGAAGCTGCAGATGTGGACCGTGGGCTGGAGCGCCGCGGTGCCCGATGCCGACGCGTTCTTCGTGATGCTCTACGGACCCAACGGCGGCCAGGCCAACCACTCGCGCTTCCAGGTGGCGGAGTTCGACAAGCTCTACGAGCAGGCCAAGCGCCTGCCCGATGGTCGGGAGCGCAACGCCATCTACCGCGAGATGAAGCGGCTGTTCCTCGTCTACTCGCCGTGGCGCCTCGGCGCCCACCGCATCCTGAACGACCTCGCGCACCCGTGGGTGGTGGGCTACACGCGCCACCCGGTGATGCGCGGCTGGTGGAAGTTCGTCGACATCGACGCCTCGAAGGTTCCGGCCGGGAGCGCGCAATGATCCGCCGCCTGCTGGCCGCGGCGCTCGCCGCCGCCGCACCCGCGGTCGCCGCGGACAACACCTTCCGTTATGCCTTCGAGGTCGCGGAATCGGGCTTCGACCCGGTGGAGATCTCCGACCTCTACTCGTCCAACGTCATCGCCAACCTCTTCGACGCGCCGCTCAACTACGACTTCCTCGCGCGCCCCTCGAAGCTGGTGCCCAACACGCTCGAGGCGATGCCGGAGATCACCGGCGAGGGCACCGTCTACACGATGCGCGTGAAGCCCGGCACCTTCTTCATCGACGACCCGGTGTTCAAGGGCGTGAAGCGGGAGCTCGTCGCCGAGGACTACGTCTACTCGATGAAGCGCCAGTTCGACCCGCGCAAGCGCTCGCCCAACCTGTACCTGCTGGAGGGCAACATCGCCGGTATGGACGAGGTGCTGGCGAAGGCGCGCCGCGATAACCGCATGGACTACGACGGCGTGGTGGAGGGGCTGCGCACCCTCGACCGCTACACGTTCCAGATCCGGTTGAAGCAGCCCAACTACAACTTCGTCTACTACCTCGCCTACTGCAACGTGGCCTGCGCCGTGGCGCGCGAGGTGGTGGAGCACTACGGCGACAAGGCCGCCGAGCACCCCGTGGGCACCGGTCCCTTCCGCCTCGCCTTCTGGAAGCGCAGCTCGAAGATGATCTTCGAGAAGAACCCCGGCTACCGGGAGGACTTCTACGCCGCCGAGGCGCCCGCCGACGATCCCGAGGGCCGCGCGCTCGCCGCCAGGCTGCGCGGCAAGCGCCTGCCGTTGGTCGACCGCGTGGAGGTCTACGTGATCGAGGAGCCGCAGCCGCGCTACCTCGCGTTCCTCAACAGCGAGCTCGACTTCCTCGAGCGGCTGCCGAACGAGTTCGCCAACATCGCCACGCCCGGCAACGAACTCGCGGCGGATCTGCGCCGGCGCGGGATCCACATGCAGCGCACCCCCGGCATGGAGCTTACCTATTCGTACTTCGGCATGAAGGATCCGGTGGTGGGCGGCTACGAGCCCGAGAAGGTGGCGCTGCGCCGCGCCATCGTGCTGGGCTCCGATGTCGGCAAGGAGATCGCCATCGCCCGCAAGAACCAGGCGATCCCGGCCTATACCCCGATCGGGCCCGGGGCCCTGGGTTACGACGCGAGCTTCCGCTCCACCGCGAGCGACCACGACCCGGCGCGCGCCAAGGCGCTCCTCGACATGTACGGCTACCTCGACTGCGACGGCGACGGCTGGCGCGACCTGCCGCGCCGCGCCGAGGGCGAGCCGTGCAAGCCCTTCACCGTCGAATACGCCTCGTCGCCCACCGCCCAGCAGAAGCCGCTGGACGAGAACTGGAAGAAGAACATGGACGGCATCGGCGTCAACATGACCTTCCGCAAGGCGAAGTGGCCGGACCTGCTCAAGGAATCGAAGGCGGGGAAGCTGCAGATGTGGGGGCTCGGGTGGACCGCGCCCTTCCCGGACGCGGA
>JBBQBW010000308.1:0-4270 GCA_038318025.1 Burkholderiales bacterium
TCTCCCTTGGGAGAGGGCCGGGGAGAGGGTCACAACGCGACCCTCCCCCCGCCCCCTCCCAGGGGAGGGGGAGAGATCGAGCTCGAAAAGCTCCTCCCCGACCTCGACAAGACCTTCGGCTTCGTCGGACTCGCCGACGGCCAGGCGCTCGCCACGACCCAGCCCACGATCCGCGTGAAGGGTACCGCCGGCGCCACCTTCGCCCTCACCGTGAACGGTGTCGCCGTGAGCGACAAGCGGGTCGGCAAGCGCGCGGTGCTGGCCGAGAAGCAGGTCCAGGCGTGGGAATTCGTCGGCGTCGAGCTCGCCGAGGGCGACAACCGCGTCGTGGCGAGCCAGCGCGACAGCTTCGGCAACGAGCGCGGCAAGGCCGAGATCACGGTGAAAGTCGCCGGCCGCCTGGCGAAACTCGAAGTCGTGGTGCCGGCCGCGGGCGGAGTCGCCGATGGCCGCAGCGCCGCGGCGATCATCGTGCGGCTGCGCGACGCGAAGGGCCTGCCGGTGCTGTCGCGCACCGTGGTCACCATCGAGGCGACCCGCGGCACCTGGCAGACCGCCGACATCGATCCGCTCGAATCCGGCCTCCAGGCCGTGGTCGAGAACGGTGAAGCCATCGTGCGCCTCCTCGCGCCCACGGAACCGGGCGAGAGCCGCATCATCGCGTCCGTGGGCCCGCTGCGCGCCGAAAGCCGCTTCGACTTCCTTCCGGAGCTGCGCAGCCTCATCGCCGCGGGCGTCGTCGAAGGCATCATCAACGTGCGCAAGCTCGACCCGCGGGCACTGGTTCCGGCGCGGGGCCAGGACGGCTTCGAGCAGGAGCTGCAGCACTTCGCGCGCACTTCGGGCGACGGCAAGCGCGATGCCGGGGCCCGCACCGCGTTTTTCCTCAAGGGCAAGGTGCGCGGCGACTACCTCCTCACCGCCGCCTACGATTCGGACAAGGATAGCCGCGAGCGCCTGTTCCGCGACATCCAGCCCGACGAGTTCTACCCGGTGTACGGCGACTCGGCGATCCGCGGCTTCGACGCCCAGTCCACCGCGCGCCTCTACGTGCGCGTCGACCGCAACAAGTCCTACCTGCTCTACGGCGACTTCACGACCCAGGGCGACGTGAACGTGCGCAAGCTCTCCGCCTACAGCCGCTCGCTCACGGGCGTAAAGCAGCACTTCGACAACGGCCGCATCGAGGCCAACGCGTTCGCCAGCCGCGACACCACGCGCCAGGTGATCGACGAGATCCGCGCCAACGGCACCTCGGGCCCGTACTCCCTCACCTCCGCCGCCGGCCGCGTGAACAGCGAGAAGGTCGAAGTCCTGGTGCGCGACCGCAACCGCCCGGCGCTGGTGCTCTCGGCCACGGGACAGGCGCGTTTCTACGACTACGAGCTGGAGCCCCTCACCGGCCGCATCCTGTTCAAGGCGCCGGTGCCGTCGGTCGATCCGGACCTGAACCCGGTGTCGATCCGCGTCACCTATGAAGTAGACCAGGGCGGTGACGACTTCTGGGTGTTCGGCGCCGATGCCCAGGTGAAAGTGACGCAGAACATCACCGTGGGCGCCGCGTTCGCCGAGGACCGCAACCCCGCCGACCCCTTCAAGCTCGCCGGGGCCCACGCCGTGGTGCGCCTGGGCGCCAACACCACGGTCACCGCCGAGTACGCACGCACCGATCGCGCCGCGACCGTGGGGCAGGGCGATGCCGGTCGCGTCCACGTCCGCCACGAGGGCGAGCGCCTCAAGGCCGAGGCCTTCGTCGCCCGCACCGACGCCACCTTCGACAACCCCGGCGCCTACCTCACCCAGGGCCGTGGCGAGAGCGGCGCGCGCGCCTCCTACCAAGTGGACGAGAAGACCCAGGTCAAGGCCGAGGCGCTGCGCACCGAGGACGTGAAGACGGGCAGCGTCCGCGACGGCTACATGGCTTCCGTCGAGCGTGCCTTCGACAACAAGATGAAGGTCGAGGTGGGGGTCCGTCACGCCCGCGAGGAGGGCGCCGGTGCCATCCAGCCCTCGCTCGCCTCCGGCGGCTCGGTAGCGCCGAACGAGGTCACGAGCCTGCGCGCCCGCGTGACGACCCCGGTGCCGGGCATCGCCGAGGCGAGCGTTTATGGCGAGGTGGAAGTCGACGTGCAGGACGCCGACCGCAAGATCGTGGCGCTCGGCGGCGACTACGCGCTGCCCAACAAGGGCAGGCTCTACTTCCGCCACGAGTTCATCTCGTCGCTCACCGGGCCCTATGGCCTGAACGAGCAGCAGCGCCAGAACACCACCGTGTTCGGCGTCGACACCGAATACATGAAGGACGGCCGCGCGTTCAGCGAGTACCGCATCCGCGACGCGATCAGCGGCGGTGATACCGAGGCGGCCATCGGGCTGCGCAACCTCTGGACGCTCGCCCCGGGCCTGCGCCTGGGCCCCACGTTCGAGCGCGTCGAGTCGCTCTCCGGCACCGGCCAGAACGAGAACACGGCCGTGGCGCTCGCCCTCGAGTACGTGGCCAACCCGATGTGGAAGGGCTCCACCCGCCTCGAGCTGCGTGACGCCCAGTCGAGCCAATCGCTGCTGCACACCATCGGCTTTGCCGCCCGGGTGGCGAAGGAATGGACTTTCCTCGGCCGCAACACGCTCTCGATCCAGAAGGCGAAGGGCGGGGAAACCGACGGCGCCAGGCGCACCCTCGAGCGCCTCCAGGCGGGCCTCGCCTACCGCGACGCCGACCACGACCGCGTGAACGCGCTTGCCCGCGTCGAGCACCGCGAGGAGCGCGACGACACCCAGCCGGGCATCGACCTCAAGCGCTCCACCGAGCTCATCTCGATCCACGCCGACTACAAGCTGAATCGCCCGTTCACTGTCACCGGCCGCTACGCCGCGAAGTGGACCCACGAGCGCAGCAACGGGATTTCGAGCAAGTACCGCGCGCAACTGGCGAGCGGGCGCGTCACCTGGGAGTTCGCGCCGAAGTGGGACGTGAGCCTCGCCGCGAGCGGGCTGTTCGGCGAGGGCGCCAAGGCGCGCCAGCACGGCCTCGGCGTCGAGTTGGGTTACCTTGTCGCCACCAACCTCTGGGTTTCCGCGGGCTATAACGTGCTGGGTTACAGGGACGACGACCTCGCCGGCGGCGACTACACCCAGAAGGGCGCTTACGTAAGACTGCGCTACAAGTTCGACGAGGCGCTGTTCGGCCAGGCCGGGGAGGGCGCCAAGTGATGCGCCACGCCTCGCGCTGGATCGCGGCACTTCTCCTCGTGCCGGGCCTCCTGTGGGCCGCGGCCGCGCAGGCCGCGTTCACCTTCACCCGCATCAGCTCGCCGGTGTTCTACACCGACACGAGTGTCACGCCGCAGCTGCCCTGCAACTACGTGGGATTCGCAGTCACCAGCTCCACGGCGGTGGCCGACGGCTGGGCCACCATCGGGAGCTACTCGAGCAACCTCGCCAACAGCTCCTTCGAAGACGGGCGCCACCACCTTGGCAGCTTCTCCGCTGGCCAGACCAAGTACGCCTACTTCTATGTCTGCTCGTCGTACACCACGACGGGCATCCTGGCGGGCCAGGGCTACACCATCACGATGCTCGACCGCAGCCCGGCCATCGCCGGGGCGGTGACGCTGGGCAGCCAGGCCTTCACCACGTCGATCAACAACGACGTGATCCAGGCGAACCCCAACTCGGTGAGCGTGATCTTCGCCGGCCCGAACCCGGCGGTGCTGGGCGGCATCATCACCATGACGGTCGAGGGCGACACCGGCACCATCGGGAGCGCGCCGGGCCCCAACGGCCCGCTCGCCTTCACCCCGGCCGCCTACACAGACTGGCGGGCCGACGCCTACGAGCTCGTCTCGGCGAACGTGACCCTCTCGGGCGGCAACTCGGGCTCGTACGACAACCAGCTCTTCCTCGCCTCGCTCACGTCCTCCAGCACCACGCACTACGTGGTGACGTACCAGTTCCGCGCCGTCACCACTACCTCGACGGCGACCAACCTTTCGCCGATCGCCGAGATCGCGAGCGGCACCCAGATCAAGCACACCAGCACCACCTCGGGTGCCTACGGCGGCCAGCTGCTGCCGATCGACTCGGCCACCAACACGTTGCTGCTTTCCAAGCTGGTGAGCGCGGCGACCCTGCCGCAGACCGGCGGCACCGTGACCTACACGCTGCGCGTCACCAACAGCTCGTCCTACGCCGTCTTCATGGACGACTTCGTCGACACCCTGCCGACCGGCGTCACGTACGTGAACAACTCGTCCACCTTCGGCGGGGTGGC
>JBBQBW010000309.1:0-4250 GCA_038318025.1 Burkholderiales bacterium
CTAAGGTTCCTTCGAACCAAAAAAATCCATGAGCCGCCTGGGGAGCCAGCGAATGTTCCCCGGGAAAGGCCCGCCCACGAACCCCACGTGCCCGCCCTTCTCCGGCTGCTCCAGGGTCACCCAGCTCGACACCTCGGCCAGCGTCGGCAATGCCTCCGCGGGAAGGAATGGATCGTCCCGCGCGTTGAGGATCAGCGTCGGCACCCGGATCTTCGCAAGCCACGGCTTCGAGCTCGCCCGGGTCCAGTAGTCGTCGGTGTCGCGGAAGCCGTGCAGTGGCGCCGTGACCACGTTGTCGAACTCGCGCAGCGTGCGCGCGCGGCGCACGACCTCGCCATCGAAGAGCCCGGGGTGGACGGCGAGCTTGGCGAGCGCGTTGCGCTTGAGCGATTTCAGGAAATGGTGCGAGTAGTGGATCGCGATGCCGCGCTCCAGCGCCGCGCCTGCGGCCATGAGGTCGAGCGGCGCCGAGATGATCGCGGCGCGCGCCACCACTTCTCGCGCGGCTTGGCCTTGCTCGCCGAGCCACTTGGCGAGCGCGTTGCCGCCGAGGGAGACGCCGGCCGCGTAGAAGGGGGCCGTCCCGACGCGGGGCTTCAGCTGGCGCAGCACCCAGTCGATCTCGTCGGAGTCGCCCGAGTGGTAGGCGCGCGCGAGGCGGTTTAGCTCGCCGCTGCAGCCGCGGAAGTGCATCACGCTGCCGCGCCAGCCGCGATCCCGCGCGTAACACATCAGCATTCGCGCATAAGGCGAGCGCGAGCTGCCCTCGAGGCCATGGAAGAGGTGCAGCCATGGCGCCGCGTCGGGACCGTCGACGAAATCGATGTCGACGAAATCGCCGTCGGGTGTGTCCCAGCGCTCGCGGCGATAGGCGATCGCGGGCGCGTGCGCGAACACGGCGCCGTAGATGGTCTGCAGGTGGGGATTGCCGAGGCCGAAGGCGGGAACGAAACGCCGCGACATCAGTTCCAGCGCACCTCGAGCGCGCGGCTGCCGTCGGAGCGCTTCGGCCCCAGCAGGTCGAGCAGCGGGTCGAGGAGCTGCGCCTGCGGCCCCTCGGCGCGTGCGTCCCCGGAAAAAGTGATGCGCGAGGGCAGGGTGAAGGTGCCGCGGCCCGCGAGCCGCAGCGGCCCTTCGAGCGAGGTGAGGGTGAGCTTGGCGGGACCGCCCTCGGCGGCGACGTCGAGCCGGTAGGCGCCCAGGGGCTTCAGGGCCGCGAGCGCGATGCCGGCCTTCTGCCATGTGAGGCGAGCCTCGCCGCGCAGCTCGCGCCCGTCGAAGGTGAGGCGCGAGGCGCTGGCCTCCACCTGGCCCTCGGGCCGCCACGCGCCCGCGAGCGGCGAGAGGAGGGCGAAGGCCGCGGCATCGCCCTGGGCGGAAACGCCGGTCGCCTGCCAGCCGGTGAAGGAGCGAGCGACCTCGCCCTGGGCCTGGGCGCCGGCCCAGGTGGCGGTCACGTGGAAGGCGAGGCGGCCGGAGAGGAGCGCTGCCGGGCGCCACTGCCACTGAACATGCTCGAGGGCGACGATGGTGCCGGGCACCGTGGCCTCGATGCGCGCGGAGCCGTTCCATAAGGTGCCGCGCTCCTCGAACGCGCGCAGGTTTTGCCGCGATTGCCTCTCGGCCTCGCGCAGCACCACCGTGGCGGGCACGGTGGCGACGAGGCCCAGGACGAACGCGATGGCGCCGAGGAGGGCGAGGGAGAAGGCGCGCAACGTCAGCTCCTCGCCATCACCAGCTCGACGCGCACGCGCCCGGCGATGGGGAGTGCTTCCAGCCGCGCCGACTCCACGCGCAGCCCGTGGGAGGCCTGCACGGATCCGATCCAGTCGAGGAGGGCGGTGAAGCCCACGTCGGCGCCGGTCAATCGAATGCGCCGCTCATCGAGGGGAGCGACCTGCGCGCCCGCGAGGGTGGTCGGGGTTCCGGCGAGCGCCCCCACCGGTGTCGCGGTGCCGGCACGCACCGGCATCGCCCTCAGCTTGCGCACGTTGTCGGCTTCGCGCTCGAGGGTCGCGACGGAATCGCGCAGCCGCGGCATCTCGCCCGCGAGGCGCGCGCGCTGGCGCTCGAGGGGCAGCCACACGAATGCGACCAGGAGCGCGCTCATGGCGAGCGCCGCGATCCAGCCCAGCACCACACGCTCGCGCGGCGAACGCTCTCCCCAGGCGGCGGTAACCGCGCTCATCGCTTCACCTCGAGCTTGCCGTTGGCGTAGGTGACGGACTTCACCGGGGCCGCGGAACCGCGCCCGGCCTCGGTGAGGCGCACCAGGAACTCGTCGCCCGAGGCGAGGCCGCGCGCGCGTTCCAGCTCCGCACGATTGCGCGCCATCTGCAGGTCCGGGTCGACCACTACCTTCGCCTCTGGAAACGCGGTGCGGAAAACCGCCTCGCGCTTCGCCTCGAGCGCCGCCTGCTCTTCCGAGAGGCGCCACGTGTCCCACGCGGTGAACCCGAGCTGCAGCAGCGCGATCACCGCGGCAAGACCCAGCGCCGCGCGGGGAAGGGCGAGCCCCGCCCCGGCCCGGCGCGCGAAGCCGCCCTGCAGGAGGTCGATGGAGCCCGCGGCGGGCGCGCCGGCCGAGACCGCCTCCCACGACGAGCCCTCCTCGAACGCGATGCCGGAGTGGTCCCCCCAGGCGGCGATATCGGGCAGCGGCGCTTCCCCCGAGCGATGCAGCCGGACCACGCGCGGCTTGTCGCCCCGGGAGGAGGCCTCGTCGAGCGCGATGCGAAGTGCCAGCGGCAGCTCGTCGCCCGCGCCGTGGTCGAAGGTGACGCCCACGCCCTCGTCGTCCTCCAGCATGCCGCGCACCGGCGCCCATACGACATGCCAGTCCTGCTTGCCGCCGGCGAGGAGCGCGCCTTCGGCCCACGCGTGGCGGGGACGCACGCCGGCGCGCGCGAGGGCCTCCACCATGCCGCCGAGCCACTCGCGATCGACCACCGCCACGATGGTCTCGCCCGAGGCGTTGGTGCGGCCCGCAACGGCGTGGATGTGGGCGGGGTCGGCCAAGAGGCGGTCCTCGACGGCGTAGGGAAGGAGCTCACGGATGGTGGCGGCGTTGACGCGCGGGAGCTTCAGGCGCGCGAACAGCACTCGTTCGGCCGGCACGATGGCCTCGACGTTGTCCACGCGCGGCAGGTCGGCGAGCGGCGTGGCTTCCTGCCGCAGCGTCTCCTGGCGCCCATCGAAGAGCCGCCACGGGATGCGCGCCGCGGGATCGAGGCGGTCGGTGGCGGGAAGGAAAATGCGCAGCTTCATCAGAAGCGCGGGCGGCGCCACGCCACCGTGGTTCCTGCCGGGGTGTCGCGGCGCATCAGCGCATCGGCCGCGAGCTGCACCTCATCCTGGGAGACCTGCACCGTCACCTGGAAGAAGGCGCTTTTCACGTCGAAGTCGCGCTGGATCGCCGCCGCGTCGCCCTGGGGCTTGGTGGCCTCGACGATATCGCTGGCCGAGCGCATCGGCTTGGCGCGCCGCCGTGCGGCGATGTCCCGCAGCGTGCCGGCGGGCACGTCGGGCAGGAAGGCCGCGAGCACCAGGTCGGGAGCGGTGTTGGCGTTGACCCTGGTGCGCACCGGCAGCGCCGTCACGTAGGGCCGCAGCTTCGCCACGGCGCGCGCGTCGAAGCCCTTCACGCGGTAGAGCTCCTCCACCTGCTGCAGCGGCTGGTTGGCCGTGCGGTAGGGCCGGGCGAGCGAGAGGTAGTAGGCATCCTCGGCGCCGGAGCCGCCGGCGAGGTCGGAGTCGGCGTCGATCCAGTCGAGCACCGCTTCGGCCAACTCCGGCGCGAGGCCGACGGAGGCGAGGAGCCGGCCGAAGGCCTGCAGGTCGGGGTCGCTCTTCTGCGTGCCGTTCAGCAGGTTGTTGAGGTTGAGCTTCCCCTGCTCGTCGACGATGGCGCCCGCCACCACCGCGCGCTCGATCGGCAGGCCCGCGATCGGCTGCGACCAGCCCTCGTCGAGGCTGTCGACGGCGCCAGATGCCTGGGCATCCTGCGTGAGGATGCCGCGGGCCCAGTCGAAGCCGGCCTGGGCGTAGGCGTCGGCCTGGGCGCGTCCGGCCACCATCGCGGTCTGGTCGAGCATCGCCGATTGCTGCCGCAGCATCATCGCGGCGGCCGAGGCGGCCACGGCGACGATGAGCAGCGCCGTCACGGCAGCAAGCCCGCGCTGGCGCATCATTTGCTATCCCGCGGCAGGTCGAAGAGCCGCACGATGCGCTCGCCGCTCGCCAGCGTGAGC
>JBBQBW010000310.1:0-4237 GCA_038318025.1 Burkholderiales bacterium
TTGGTTTGGCCGGCTGCTGCGGCCAGAACGATCCGGCATCGCAACGCCACCTGTTGCGGCGTCCCATGCGCCGTCACCCACATCTCCAGTCGTTCGCGGTCAACATCCGAAAGACTCACAACCGGGCTTATTCTGGGCACGCACTAGCATAGCGGCGCCCAGATTATAAAGCCAGCTATTTGTTGGACACTACACTAGCGCAAGCCCGCGATGTACTCCGAGACCGCCTTCATGTCGTTCTCGGACAGCTTGGAAGCGACCGGGGTCATCACCGCATTGGGGCGCGCGCCGGTGGCGTAGGCCTTGAGCCATCCCAGGCTCTGCTCGGCGAACTGCCCGGCGAGACGCGGGAACTGCGCCGGAATGCCCTTGCCCGAAGCGCCATGGCAACCCGCGCAGGCGGGCACTCCGACCGACTTCACGCCGCCGCGCCAGATCTCGCGCCCGCGATCGGCCAGCGCCTTGTCGCGCGCCACGCCCTCCACCGCCTTCTGCGTCTCGAAGTAGGCGCCGACGTTGCGCATGTCCTCGGGCGTGAGGGCCGCGGCCATGCCCTGCATGATCGCGCTCGGCCGCGCACCGCTCTTGAACGCCGCGAGCTGCGCCGCGATATAGGTGCCATGCTGCGCCGCGAGGTGCGGATTCGCCGGCGCGACGCTGCGCCCATCGACGCCGTGGCATGCCGCGCAAACCGTGCTTGCGATCTGCTTGCCGCGCTCCAGGTCGGCCTTGGGCGCGGGCGCGGGGGCGGCCGCGGAGACGATGCTTGCGTAGACTAGCGCCATGAGCCCGGCAAAACCCGTTGAAAAGCGCATTCAGGAACCTCGCGAGAAATCTGGGAATGGGAAGGGAAAGGAAGCGAAACCCGGCGATTTTACCGTAGCGCGAGCCCCTGCCGCCAGCCGCCCCACCCGCAGCCAAACCTTTCCCCTCGCGAAGGCCGCCTATTCGATGTCCGTTCACGACCCGGCGAAGCTGCCCGCCCCGGGTGCGGCGGAGATCGCCTTCGCCGGCCGGTCCAATGCGGGAAAGTCCAGCGCCATCAACACGCTCGCAGGCCAGAGGCGCCTCGCATTCGTTTCCAAGACCCCGGGACGCACGCAGCTCATCAACTTCTTCACCCTGGGCGGCACATCGTTCCTGGTGGACCTGCCGGGCTATGGTTATGCGGACGCGCCGCACGCGGTGCGCGATCACTGGAAGCACCTGGTGGGCACATACATCGCCGAGCGTTCTTCGCTCGCCGCGGTCGTGGTGGTGATGGACTCGCGCCATCCGCTCACGGAGCTCGACAAGACGCTCATCGACTGGCTAAAAACCGCGGAGCGTCCCGCCCACGTCCTCCTGACCAAGGCGGACAAGTTGTCGAAGCAGGCGGCCCAGCGGACGCTCGCCCAGGTTCGCCGCGAGCTGGGACAACTCTATCCCGAGGCCACCGCGCAACTGTTTTCGAGCCTCAAGCGGGAGGGAATCGAGGAGGCCGCCAACCAGCTTTCGCGGCTGGTTGCCCAGAAAAACAAAGCCCCGCCTAAAGGGGAGTAAAGGCGGGGCCAAAAAAGCCTTAATTGGGATTAAGGCACCCGCTCAGGGAGGAGAAGCGGGGAAGGGTGCGTACCCTTCATCGATTCAGAGCCTCCGCCCATGCTAAAGTTCCCAGCGTTTTGACGCAGGCCATCACCTTGAATCTCGGACGTTTTCCCCAGCGGCGCATGCGCCGCACGCGGCGCCAGGAGTTCTCCCGGCGCCTGGTGCGCGAGGCTCGCCTCGCCCCTGCCGACCTGATCCTCCCGGTATTCGTCCGCGAGGGGTCCGGAATCGTCGAGCCGGTGCCGTCGATGCCCGGCGTCGAACGGCGCAGCCTCGATCGCCTGCTGCCGATCGTTGAGCAAGCGCTCACCCTTGGAATTCCCGCGATCGCGATCTTCCCGGTGATCGAAGCGTCGCTGAAAACTCCGGGCGCCGAAGAAGCCTGGAACGCAAAGGGCCTGGCGCCACGGGTCGTGGCCGCGATCAAGCAGCGCTTCCCGGAAATGGGCGTGATCACCGACATCGCCCTCGATCCCTACACCAGCCACGGACAGGACGGCCTGATGGACGAATCCGGCTACGTGGTGAACGACGCGACGCTCGAGGCCCTGGCGCGCCAGGCGATGTGCCACGCGCAAGCCGGCGTGGATATCGTGGCGCCCTCGGACATGATGGACGGGCGCATCGCGGCGATCCGCCAGGCGCTGGACGCAAAGGGCGGGGAGCGGGTAAGCATCCTCGCCTACGCCGCCAAATATGCCTCCGCTTTCTATGGCCCGTTCCGCGACGCGGTGGGATCCGGCGCCAACCTCAAGGGCGGGGACAAGAAGACCTACCAGATGGACCCGGGCAACGGCGCCGAGGCCCTGCACGAGGTGGCGCTGGACCTCGAGGAGGGTGCCGATTTCGTGATGGTGAAGCCCGGAATGCCGTATCTCGACATCGTTCGCCGCGTGAAGGACCGGTTCCAGGTGCCCACCTTCGTCTACCAGGTGAGCGGCGAGTACGCGATGCTGAAGGCGGCCGGCGGCCACGGATGGATCGATGGCGACGCCTGCATGATGGAGTCGCTGCTGTGCTTCCGGCGCGCGGGCGCCGATGCCATCCTCACCTACTTCGCCCTCGAGGCCGCGGCGCGCCTGCGCGTGCGCGGCGAAGGCTAGCTAGGTGGCCCGCAGCAGCGCCTCGACCTCCGGGATGCGCGCCCGCACGGGCGGCTCGTCGTCGCGGGCGCGGGGCCCGGAGCGCTCGTCCGCGCGATCCAGCACGGTGAGGGTGACGTTGGCCTCCTCGAGCTCCAGCGTGACCTGCGGCACCTCGTCGAGCCGGTCGCCGCGGCGGACGCGGCGCGTGCCTTCCTCGAAACGGTAGCGGTGGTTCACCAGGAAAATGGTGAGCAGCTTCGGGTCGTCGGCGAAGAGCTGCAGGTTCACGTCGGAGCGCTGGCCAGCGGTTCCCGTCAGCACCGAGCCCACCAGGACCGGGTTGAACTGCTCGAACTCGCGCATCACCCGGAGGGCCACCTCCCGCAGGCGCCGCAGGTGCACCGGCTGCTCATCGGCCTGGAAGAGCCCCTGGTACTCGCGCAGCGCCTCCTCGATCTCGTGGTTGTCCGGGAGGAGGTTCGAGTCGGCCAACCCCGCCTGGCGCGCAGCCTTCATCTTCGCCGCGGCGAAGTCGGCGATGCCGTCCTCGGCCATCATCCGGGCAGCGAGGTACGCGATGTGGCGGCGCAGATTGAGGTCGCGCCGCGAGCGGGACTTGGCCACGGCGGTCCTAGAAGATCTGGTTTCGGACTTCTTCCTGCGGGCGGCCGTCGCGGGCGAAGGCGCCTTCCTCGCCCACCGGCGGCTGGGACTCCTGGTAGAAGTACTCCATGGTGCGGCCGGCTCCGCCCGGCTCGCGCAATCCCGTCACCGGATTGATGTTCACCGCCACGACGCCCGAAGGCGGCGCGAGCTCTGTTTCCGGTACCCCCTTCAGCACGCGCGCCGCATACGCCATCCAGATCGGCAGCGCGGCCTGGCCGCCGGTCTCGTTGGCCCCCAGGTTGGAAGGCGTGTCGAATCCGATCCAGGACACGGCCACCAGCCGCCCCATGAAGCCGGCGAACCAGGCGTCGATGTGGTCGTTGGTGGTGCCGGTCTTGCCGGCGAGGTCCTGCCGGCCGAGGGACATCAGCTTGGTCGCGGTGCCGGCGCGGACGACCTCGCGCATGAGCTGGGTCATGAGGAACGCATTGCGCTCGTCGAGCACCCGCTCGGCGTCGACGCCGGCGGTCTCAGGCTTGGCCGTATAAAGGGTCTGACCGCGGTCGTCCTCGATCCGGGCGATGAACCAGGGCTTCACCCGATATCCCCCGTTGGCGAACACCGCGTAGCCCGCGGCCATCTGCAGGGGCGTGACGGAGCCCGCGCCCAGCGCCATGGTGAGGTAGGCCGGGTGCATCTTCGGATCGAAGCCAAAACGCTGGATGTAGTCCTGGGCGTAGTGCGGGCCGATCGCCTGCAGCAGGCGGATCGAGATCATGTTCTTGGACTTGGCAAGCCCGGTGCGCAGCCGCATCGGGCCCTCGAACTTGCCGTCGTAGTTCTTCGGTTCCCACAACTGGCCGCCGGTCTTGGCGGCCTCGATCACGAATGGCGCGTCGTTCAGGACCGTTGCGGGCGTGAATCCCTTTTCCAGCGCCGCGGAGTAGATGAAGGGCTTG
>JBBQBW010000311.1:0-4223 GCA_038318025.1 Burkholderiales bacterium
ATTGGTCACGTCGGCCGCCTCCTCGAAGGCCTTCTTCTGCGCCGGGGTGAGCTTGTCCCAGGCCGCCTTGGACATCACCAGCGGCTGCAGCAGCCACCACAGCGTGTAGTCGCCGCCGACGGTGGCGAACTTGGTCTGCTCGTAGATGCGCATGCTCACAAAGGTCTCCGCCGAGGTGAGCGTGGAGGTGAGCACGCCCGACTGCAGCGACGGATAAATCTCGGTGGACGGGATGTTGATTACCGAGGCACCGGCTGCCTTGAGCATGGTCTCGAACGTCGGGTCCGCCGCGCGCATCTTTTCGCCCTTGACGGTATCCGGGCCGCCGATGGGTTTTTCCTTCGACGCGAAGCCGCCCGGGGTCCACCACCAGGTGACGATGTGCGTGCCGTTCTTCTCCATCACTTCCTGCAGCTTCTTGTGGAACGGCGTGCCCTTCAAGCGCATCGCCTGGTCCATGCTCGTGATGGTGCCGGGCATGATCGTCACCGACACCTCGGGGACCTTGCCCGTCGCGTACGACATGGGGAACACCGACATCTCGAGCGTGCCCGACTGCAATGCGTCGAACTGCGCGGCGGGCTTGATGTTGAGGGAGCTGCCGGGGTAGATGCGGAACTTGAGAGCCTTGTCCCGCTTGCCGACCTCCTCGACGAACAGGCGCGTGGCCTTGTCGCGGGCGTCGGTGTTGGCCTTGAACTGGTGCGAGATCTTGATTTCCTGCGCAATGGCGGTCGTGCAGAGCAAGGTGGCAGCGATGCTGCCCGCAATGCCGGTCCAGAATGAGTTCCTCATCGGTGATCTCCTAGTGGATTTTTCGGGTGTCGTTGTTCGTTGCGCCGGATCGAGCCGGCGCATACGTGCTGCCCTCCCTCGCGTCACACCGTCAGGCGGCGCGCCCCTCCTTGCCGGCGAGGCGCGCCTGGGCGAGGTAGTCCATCGCCGCCTGCACGCCGCCCTTTCGGTGCGGCACGCCGGCGAGCTCGAGGCCCATCTCCACGCCCGCGAGCGTGCCCATGAGCGTGAGGTCGTTGAAGTCGCCGAGGTGGCCGATGCGGAACACCTTGCCCTTCAGCTTAGCGAGCCCCATGCCGAGGGACATGTCGAAATGGGCGAGGATCACCCCGCGCAGCTTGTCGGCGCCGTGCCCGGCAGGCATCACCACGGCGGTGAGCGCGGAACTGTATTCCTCGGGCTCCTGGCAGAGGATCTCCAACCCCCATGCACGAACCGCCCGGCGCGTGGCCTCGGCATGTCGGTCGTGGCGCGCGAAGACGTTCTCCCAGCCTTCCTCCTCGAGCATCAGGATCGCCTCGCGCAGCCCGAACAGCAGGTTGGTCGCCGGCGTATAGGGGAACCAGCCATCGGCGTTGGCGGCGATCATGTCCTCCCAATCCCAGAAGGAGCGGGGCAGCTTCGCGGTTTTCGCGGCGGCGCGCGCCTTGGCGCTCACCGCGTTGAACGAGAGGCCCGGCGGCAGCATGAGGCCCTTCTGCGAGCCGCCGACGGTCACGTCGACGCCCCACTCGTCGTGGCGGTAGTCGATGGAGGCGAGCGACGAGATGGTGTCGACCAGCAGCAGCGCGGGATGTTTCGCGTTGTCGATGGCGCGGCGCACGAGCGGCACGCGCGTGGTGACGCCGGTGGAGGTCTCGTTGTGCACCACGCACACCGCCTTGATCCCGTGACCCGTGTCCTGGGCAAGGCGCTTCTCGATCTCCGCATAGTCGGGGCCGTGGCGCCAGTCGCCGGGGATGAAGTCGATCACGAGGCCGAGCCTGCCCGCCATCTTGTGCCACAACGAGGCGAAGTGGCCGGTCTCGGCCATCAGCACGCGGTCCCCCGGGGAGAGCGTGTTGACCAGCGCCGCTTCCCAGGCGCCGGTGCCCGACGCCGGGTAGATCACCACCGGCTGGATGGTCCTGAAGACGCGCTTCATGCCCTCCAGCACTTCCTTGCCTAGGACCTGGAACTCGGGGCCGCGATGGTCGATGATGGGACGGTCGATCGCACGCAGCACGCGGTCGGGCACGTTGGTGGGGCCGGGGATTTGCAGGAAATGGCGGCCTGCGGGCATGGCGTTTCTCCTCGCTTCGACAACGGCCCGTACCCGCAGGATGGGGGTCGGGCACGATTTTCCATCCATAATGCCCGAGCCACGCCCCGTTGGACACGCTCGCCGGTAAAAGCCCCCATGACCCCTGCAAAATCATCGCCGGTGCGCTTCGCGCGCGGCGCGGAAAGCTCGCCGCTCGCGCGCCGCCTCGCACGCGAAGTCGACGGCGAGGTGCTGTTCGACGCCGCGAGCCGCGGTCGCTATTCCACCGACGCCTCGATCTACCAGGTCACTCCACTCGGCGTCGTGGTGCCGCGCTCGGCCGAGGCCGCCATCGCAGCGATGGCGATCGCCGTGGAGGAAGGTGCGGCGATCCTGCCGCGCGGCGCCGGGACCTCCCAATGCGGCCAGACCGTCGGCGAAGCCCTCGTGATCGACGACAGCAAGTTCCTGCACCAGGTGTTCGCGGTCGACGCGCGGGCGCGCACCGCGGTGGTGGCGCCGGGCGTGGTGCTCGACACGCTCAACGCGGCGCTGAAGCCCACCGGGCTCTGGTATCCCGTCGATGTCTCCACTTCGGCCCAGGCGACGCTCGGCGGCATGACCGGCAACAACTCGTGCGGTTCGCGCTCGCTCGCCTACGGCAACATGGTCGACCGCGTCGAGGCGATCGATGCGTGGCTGCCGGACGGCTCGCGCGGCCGGTTCGGCCGCGGCCCGGGGGAGGGCGCCGTCGCGGCGATCGCGGCAAAGGCCGCGGCGCTGTGGGCGCGCGAGAAGGACGAGATCGACGCGCGTTTCCCGAAGGTGGCGCGGCGTGTCGCGGGTTACAACCTCGATCGCCTCGCGCCCGAGGGCATGAACCTCGCCAAGCTGCTGGTGGGAAGCGAAGGCACCTTGGCCTGGTTCGAGCGCATCCATTTGAAGCTCGCGGAGCTGCCGAAGCACAAGGCGCTCGGCGTCGCGCACTTCCCGCGCTTCTACGATGCGATGGATGCCGCGCAGCACATCGTGAAGCTGGGGCCGTCGGCGGTGGAGCTGGTGGACCGCACCATGCTGGACCTGGCACTCGGCAACCCGGCCTTCGCGCCGACCATCAAGCAGTTCGTGCGCGGCGCGCCCGACGCGATCCTGCTGGTGGAGTTCGCGGGCCCCGACGCCGCGCCGCAGCTGGAAGGCGTGGAGCGCCTCGCCGAGCTGATGGGCGACCTGGGCTTCGCCCATGCGGTGGTGAAGGTGCCCGAGATGCCGCGGCAGCAGGCGCTCTGGAACGTGCGCAAGGCGGGCCTCAACATCATGATGTCGATGAAGGGTGACGGAAAGCCCGTGTCCTTCATCGAGGACTGCGCGGTGCCGCTCGCGCACCTGGCCGAATACACCTCGCAGCTCACCGAGGTGTTTCGCAAGCACGGCACCGAGGGCACCTGGTACGCCCACGCCTCGGTGGGTTGCCTCCACGTGCGCCCGATCCTCAACATGAAGGGCGACGGCGCCATCCGCATGCGCGCGATCGCCGAGGAGGCGGCGGAGCTGGTGCGGCGCTACAAGGGCGCCTACTCCGGCGAGCACGGCGACGGCCTGGTGAGGAGCGAATGGATCGCTCCGTTCTTCGGCCCGCGCCTCACCGCGGCATTGGGCGAGATCAAGTCGTGGTTCGATCCGAAGGGACTGATGAATCCCGGCAAGATCGTGAACCCGCCGAAGCAGGACGACCGCTCGCTGTTCCGCTATCGCCCCGACTACCGCGCCGAGGCGCCGGGCACGGCGCTCGACTGGAGCGAGTGGGGCGGCATGCCGCGCGCGGTGGAGATGTGCAACAACAATGGCCACTGCCGCAAGTTCGACGCGGGCACCATGTGCCCCAGCTTCCGCGTTACCGGCGACGAGCGACACCTCACGCGGGGGCGGGCCAACACCCTGCGCCTCGCGCTCTCGGGCCAGCTGGAAGGCGAGGATCTCGCGGGCGAAGCGGTGCGCGAGGCCCTCGACCTGTGCGTGTCGTGCAAGGGCTGCAAGCGCGAATGCCCCACCGGCGTGGACATGGCGCGCATGAAAGTCGAGTTCCTCGCCGCGTACAAGAAGCGCCATGGATTCACGCTGCGCGACCGGCTGGTGGGGCACCTGCCGCGCTACGCCGCGCGCGCGGCGGCATGGCAGCCGCTCGCCT